>NZ_MUET01000024.1:0-38612 GCF_001995685.1 Salinivibrio sp. IB282
GGATAAATATGTCCTAGACAGGCCGCAATGGCGATAAGGCCCAGTAGAAATGGATTAATGCCAATCAGGTAGCTTAGCCAAACGGGGATCATCCCTTTTAGCATATCACACAGCAGCACCCAGGCCGCGGCAGAGCGCCCACCGAGACGATAAACGTTCGTCGCCCCTGGGTTTTTCGACCCTTGATCTCTTGGGTCTGGCAAGCCAAACGCGCGACAAACCAACACGGCACTGGACACAGAGCCAAGTAAGTAGGCAGCGATGATGATGGCAATGGCCAGTGCAGTCATGTGAAATCCCTAGAGTTTGTGCCGCATTCGTTGCTATAGTGCGCCGACGTTCATCGATAAACCTATCATGGATCGGAACGCATTGCGTATCCATCTGTCAATGAACACATCCAATAATACGAACTTTCTTACCACAGTGGTATCCGACCTGTCACGGAGTGTGAAAAAACATGGATTCCGTATTCATAGAGCAACTCGACGTGTACACCACTATCGGTGTCTACGATTGGGAACAAACCATCCAGCAAAAGTTGGTGTTCGATATTGAAATGGCGCACGATAATCAACCCGCCGCCCAGCAGGATGACGTGTCGCTAGCGCTTGATTATGCCAGTATCAGTGAGGCGGTTATCGCCCATGTACAGGCTAGCCGCTGTGCGTTGATCGAACGCGTGGCGGAAGAGGTTGCTCAATTAATTCAAACCCAGTTTGGCGTCAGCTGGATTAGAGTGCGGGTGGCCAAGCCAGGCGCGGTCGCTCAGGCTGGTAACGTGGGTGTAGTCATAGAGCGAGGTACACGGTGACACAAGCATTACTTAGTATCGGCTCTAATATCGAGCGCGATCATCACATCGAACAGGCCGTTAAAGCCTTGCGCCAGCTTGACCCACACTGTCGCTTTTCCCGCATTTTTGAAGCCGAACCAGTCGGGTTTGAAGGCCCTCACTTTTACAACCTGATTGCCGAGCTTCACACCTCGCTTCCGTTGCACGATTTTTGGCAAGCCGTTCGTGACATTGAACAGCAACATGGCCGTCAGCGTGATGACATTAAATATCGCGATCGTACCTTAGATATCGACTTACTCACCTTTGGTGATCACTGTCAATCCGGTGGCCCCACCTTACCACGTGATGATATCTATAAATTTGCCTTTACCCTGTGGCCACTCGCCGAGCTCTGCCCTGATCAAGCCATTCCTGGCGATGGCCGGACATTCGCCCAGCTTTGGCAAGCCTTTGACCAAGATCAACCACTATGGCCGATTGAGACGCCGACGTATTTGAAGGATATTTAAGCACCATGAGCCTCTTTGAAGCCTTTTTTTTGGCCTTGATTCAAGGGTTAACCGAGTTTCTTCCTATTTCTAGCTCCGCGCACCTTATTCTGCCTTCACAGCTTTTTGGCTGGGCCGATCAGGGCCTTGCCTTTGATGTTGCTGTACACGTCGGCACACTGGCCGCAGTGGTGGGGTATTTTCGCCGTGAAGTGTGGAATCTCCTTAAAGCCTTTTTTGCCTCGCTCAAAGGTGAGCACAGCTCGGATAGTCAATTGGCATGGATGATCGTCTTAGCCACGATCCCAGCGTGTATCGCCGGTTTGTTTTTAAAAGACGTGATCGAGCTTTACCTGCGTGCGGCCTGGGTAATCGCGGCAACCACACTGATTTTTGGTGGCTTATTGTGGTGGGCGGATCGCAAAGCGACCCAAACATGCGATGAGTATCAAACCACGCCCTACCGCGCCGTACTGATAGGTGTGGCGCAAGCCCTTGCCTTGATTCCTGGGACGTCGCGCTCAGGCGCCACCATCACTGCGGCATTAATGCTCGGTTATACGCGCGAAGCCGCGGCACGATTTTCGTTTTTGATGTCGATTCCTATCATTACCCTAGCTGGCTCCTATCTGGGGCTGCAATTGGCGACCAGCCCAGAGCCGGTGGCCATGGACGCGATCGGTGTTGGGCTATTGGTGTCGTTTGTCAGTGCTTACGCGTGTATTCACGCCTTTTTAAAGCTGGTGACACGGGTGGGCATGTTACCCTTCGTGATCTACCGCTTGGTATTGGGTGTGCTGTTACTCGCCTTTATCGCCGGATAAAAAAACACCAAGCACGATACACGTGCTTGGTGGTCTCTCCGTCAGGAATGGGTGGCTGACCGAGGCGTTACTCTCCGGCCACCTTCATGCCATCAATGATCACTGAGCCGGTTTGAATTTGGCTGCGCGTCTCGATATCGGTACCAATCGCGACAATGTTAGCAAACATCTCATTAAGATTGCCGGCAATGGTGATCCCGCTCACCGGGTATTGGATCTCACCATTTTCCACCCAAAAGCCGGCGGCACCGCGTGAGTAATCGCCAGTCACTGGGTTCACTCCTTGTCCCATCAACTCAGTCACCAATAATCCCGTGCCTAAGGTTTTTAGCATGGCATCGGCATCTTGACCGGTGTGGCTCACGTACCAGTTGTGAATGCCGCCGGCATGGCCGGTTGGTTCCATGCCGAGCTTACGCGCGGCATAACTGGTGGCGAGATAGGTGTTTAATACCCCCTTTTCAATGATGCGCCTGTCTTGTGTGATCACTCCTTCACTATCAAAGGGTGCACTCGCGGCGCCTTTTCGTACATGGGGTAACTCGTTGATGGTGAGCCAATCTGGGAAGATCTGCTCGCCTTTCTTATCCAATAAGAAAGAGGACTTGCGGTAAAGCGCTGAACCGCTGATCGCCATCACCAAATGGCCAAACAGCCCAGTAGCCACACTGCGATCGAACATCACTGGCACTTGGCATGTCGCCACACTGCGTGGGTTTAAGCGTGCCACGGCGTGCTGGGCCGCTTCCATGCCAACAAACGTCGGTGTCCATAAGTCCGCTTTGTCCCGTGCCACCGTGTAGCTCATGTCACGCTCCATCCCTGCGTCACTCTCCGCTATCACTGAGCAGCTTAGCGCTTGGCGGCTTGAAGGGTAACTGCCGAGCATGCCATGGCTATTGCCATAGACACGCACCCCATAGTGGCTGTCATAGCTGGCACCATCGCTGAACTTGATTCGGCTATCATGGCTCAGTGCCGCTTGCTCGGCTTCAATCGCCAACGCGGCGGCGGTATCCGGCTGGGGCTCATCGGGATAGAATAAATCGAGGTCAGGATAGTCAAAGGCCATTAACGCTTTAGGTGCTGGGCCTCCGAAAGGATCCGGCGAAGTATAGCTTGCGATCTCAAGCGCCGCTTCAACGGTTTTCGCGATCGCTTTGTCCGACAAATCAGTGGTGGATGCGCTGCCTTTGCGCTGATCCCGGTAAACGGTGATCCCAAGGGCACCATCTTGATTGAACTCCACGTTCTCGACTTCGCCCATCCGCGAGCTGACGCTGATGCCGGTACTTTTGGTAATCGCCACTTCCGCCTGGTCACTTTTGGCCGATGCCATGTCGAGCGCACGGCTGACAGCTTGACGAAGTTGCTGCTCTTGCTCGGCGACTTGTTGTTTCACACTCATAGTTGACCTTTTTGATTCGCATTCAAGTTCGACACACTCAGCGCCACGCGCCTATGATAAAAAAGCCCGCGTTTGGGCGCATTTCTTGTTAACATACGTGTCATTGCACATTCTCACTGAGGTTGAACATGGGCCGTAAAAATAAACTCGCTCCCTGGGAGGAAGAGGAAGAGATCATCTGGGTCAGCAAGTCCGAGATGAAGCGCGATATGCTTGCCTTGCAAGAACTTGGCGAAGCACTGGTCAAACTCAAACCAGCCGTGTTAGAAAAATTCCCGCTCGATGATGACTTGCTCAGCGCGATTACAGACGCCCAACGCTTGAAGAACGAAGCGCGCCGTCGCCAACTGCAATATGTTGGCAAGCTTATGCGCTCTCGTGACCCTGAGCCGATTCAGGCTGCGCTTGATAAGTTGCAAAATAAGCATGCTCAGCAAACGGTCGAGCTTCACAAGCTTGAGCAACTGCGTGACCGCATCATTGACCAAGGCGACAGTGCGATTAGCGATGTGCTGTTGCAGTACCCTGATGCCGATCGTCAACGTTTACGTCAGCTAGCACGCCAGGCTAAAAAAGAGCAGCAGCAAAACAAACCGCCCAAGGCGTATCGCGAGATTTTCCAGTATCTCAAAAGCTTTTACGACCAAAGCCTGTAAATTGCCACGCCAGTGCCCCGCACTGGCGTGCAGACTTAGGACTTAAGACTCAGTGCCTCCGACCGTCATCGCATCCAGCTTCAAGGTCGGCTGTCCAACCCCCACAGGAACACTTTGCCCAGCTTTACCACACACCCCAACACCGGGATCGATGGCCAAATCATTCCCCACCATCGAGACTTGCTGCATCGCTTCGACGCCGCTGCCAATTAAGGTCGCCCCTTTCACTGGCGTGGTCAGTTCACCGTTTTCAATCAGGTAAGCCTCTGAGGTGGAGAATACAAACTTACCCGAGGTAATATCGACCTGACCGCCGCCAAAGTTTGGCGCGTATAAGCCACGCTCCACGCTGGCAATCATCGACGCTGGCGAGCTTTCACCGCCTAGCATGTAGGTATTGGTCATCCGCGGCATCGGCAGATGCGCATACGACTCACGACGGCCATTACCGGTGGGTGCGACGCCCATGAGGCTGGCATTGTGCTTATCTTGCATATAGCCTTTGAGCACACCCTTTTCGATTAACACATTGTACTGACCCGGCACCCCCTCATCATCGATGCTCATTGAGCCGCGGCGATCATTCATGGTGCCATCATCAACAATGGTACACAGCGGTGAGGTGACCTGCTCGCCAAGGCGACCGGTAAATACCGATGACTCTTTACGGTTAAAGTCTCCTTCTAAGCCGTGTCCAACCGCTTCATGCAATAAGACGCCTGGCCAGCCAGCCCCCAACACCACGGGCATGGTGCCTGCCGGTGCCGCGTCGGCGCGTAGGTTGACTAGGGCTAGGCGAATCGCTTCATCGGCAAACTGCAGCGCGCGTGACTTACCTGCATCCTCTTGCAAGAATACGTCATAGCCATAACGGCCACCGCCCCCCGCACTGCCGCGTTCACGGCGTCCATCTTGTTCAACCAATACAGAAACCGACAAGCGAACCAATGGACGAATATCGGCGCCATAGGTGCCATCGGTGGCGGCCACCAGCACTTGCTCATAAAGACCGTTCAGGCTGGCATTCACTTCTTTCACCCGTGGTTCTTTGGCACGGATGTAGCTGTCTATTTCTTTGAGTAGAGCGATTTTCTGCTCACGGGTTAGGCTCGCGAGCGGATCGATAGGACCATAGTACGGCTTTGCGTGCACCGCAGAAAACGCGCTCACTTTGCCGTGCCCGCCAGCCGGGGCAATCCCACGTGCTGCAGTGGCACTTTGCATCAAGGCATCGGGGGTGAGCTGATCCGAATAGGCAAATCCGGTTTTTTCACCGCTGATCGCTCTCACACCGACCCCGCGGTCGATATTAAATGAACCGTCTTTAATGATGCTGTCTTCCAAGGCGAGGGATTCATGCCAGGTGGATTGGAAGAAAATATCACCGTAGTCAATCTGGCGACCGCTCAGGTGCGCCAGTGTCGCATGCAGTTGCGACTCACTCACGCCCGCCGGGCGCAGCAAGTTTTCTTCGACCTGTTCCAGACTCATTCGTTTACTCTTGGTTGTGGCTGCCGAGCCGGCAGCCGAGAAAAAAGATAACGCGCCGAGGGTGCGCTATTTCAGTTGGCTTTGCAACCGGGTATGAGACAGTACGGGCATCTTATGCCGAATGGATTCCCCCATGCTTAAATCAAGCTCAGCCCAGGTCACGCCGGGCTCACTTCCCAGCGACGCCACGACCTGTCCCCAGGGATCGATGATCATCGAGTGTCCCCAAGTTTGGCGTCCTTTGCTATGCTCACCACWCTGCCCTGCCGCAATTACCCAGCATTGGGTTTCTATTGCTCGCGCCCGCAACAAGGTTTCCCAATGCGCTTGACCGGTCACGCGGGTAAAGGCCGCTGGCACGGTTATGATATCGGCACCTTGCGCGCGTAGCGCTTGATACATGGGGGCAAAGCGAACATCGTAGCAGATACTTAATCCAAGGCAGCCAAAGGGCGTATCGAGTGTGGCGAGACGGTCACCAGCCTCAAAGTAGTCAGACTCGCAATACCGTCCGTGGGCATCGGCCACTTCTACATCAAATAGGTGCAATTTGTCGTAACTGCCGCGCAGGTGTCCGGCGTTGTCAAACACCAAGCTCGTACTGCTTAACATGCCATTGTCGTTTTGAATCGGAAAGGCGCCCACCACCAGCCAAAGGTCGTAATGATGGGCCAGTTCGGCAAGCTGTTGCTGCAGTGGACCATGACCCAATCGCTCGGCATGGCGCTGATAATCTTGTTTGCCGCCAAACACTAGGGCATTTTCTGGGGTGAGAGCCAGTTTCACCCCTTGCTCGCTTAACCGATGTAAACTGGCTTGCAATGCCTTCATGTTGTGGCTGGGATCGGCGCTGGATGTCATCTGAACAACACCTGCTTTCATCATGCTCACTCCTTGGCGTTTTCTGCTTGTTGGCGCAATCGTTCCGTCGCGTCGGCTGGCAAAGCGAGTGCCTCTTTATCGCGCGACACTTCCCGGATATCGGGCGTCCCTATCGGCCCGCTTACTTGATAACGGACTTGGGTGAAAACGTCCACCACGGGTGAAATGGCGGTGGTGACCGCTAACACATACAGCGCCGTCTGCGGCGTGACCGCAAATGCGCTTAATACTGGGATCCCAGAGGTAATATCCGGCGTAAACCGCACATCGGCGTTCACGCGATTGGTCACCAAATTGGCAATCCCTTTAATAACCATATCACCGGCAATCCCATCCATGCGGATATTATCCGTCACAACCACGCCATTTGTGATCACAGCCCGCCCGGTAATGTCATCAAAGGCCAAACCATCTTCAAATACGCCCGAAAAATCGAGCTGAATTTTACGCAGAATGGAGTCGAGACTGAAAAGCCCTAACAGCTTCCCAGCGCCTCCCACCCCGCTTATATAGCCGTCTTTAACATCAGAGCGGATGTCACCATTAAGACTGGCAATATCGGCTTTCCAAGGCAGACCCGCGTAATCTAACGAGGCTTGCGTTGTGAAGCTGGCATCTTGGATCCCGCCACTGATACCAAATCGTCCCATGAGATCTGACGTACTCTCCCCGCCTAACGCGAGGGTTAACGCGGTTTGATTGTGGCCTTGATCGTCAATCAGCCAATGGCCGCTGATGGACGCGTGGTTTTTCCCACTTTCTAGCGTCAGGGAAGTCAGGTCGACTTGTGAGGCTTTCTTATCGAGTACCGCCTCAATGCGCCCGAGCCGATACCCTTGCAGCCACAGATCCTCAATCACCAAGTGTGTCGGCGGAATCGCAGCCAGCAAAGCTTTCTCTTCCGGGCTCGCCCGGGTATCCACAGGTTCAAAAAGCGGCTTATCCGTCGTCTGTTCGTCCTCAGTCAACTGACGATTGATATGCCAATGATCAATCTCGACGTTTAAGCGCCCTTGTGTCGGCCACATGGCTTGCCCGCTTAGCTCACGACTGCCCATTAACAGATCCCAGCCCTCGGCCTTGTGTCGCGCCGCTAAAGACACATCGTGAAACGCTAAAGGGTCTGCACTCACCGTCTCGATCTTGGCATTAATACGCTGCGGCATGGGTAAAGCAGGATATGGCCCGCTTCCGCTCGGCCAGGATTGACTGGCCTGCTGCCAAACACGCTTCCAAGCCGCGAGATCGAGTTGCTCAAGCTTTAGATCAAAACGATGACCACGCGTTGCCAATAAGCGGCCACCTTGCTCACCAATCTGCCATTGACTGGCGGTAAACTGCGGACGCCGGCCTTGGGTATTGATGCGCGCTTGATAATTCACGCCAGGAAGCGCCACACGCCCAGTCAAGCCTTCACTGTTCCCGGTCGCCTCGATACGCGCCTGCCCTTTTTGCCAGCGTGGTTTGTTTAGTGGCGCGGGCAAGGTCGACTGCAACGGCGTGGTATCGACACCCACATCGAGCTGATAATCAAAACCGGTATCATTTAAGGTTAAATCGAGCCCCGCCTGCCAATGTGCACCGCCCGTCAGATAGGCGTCAAGGGGCAACGAAAGCGTGTCCAGCAATGGCACCACATCCCAATCCGCATCCATACCTAAGTCAAGCTGATACCCGGCCGCCAAGGTTTCACCCGTAAACTGAAGGCTGACGGGCTGTCCTAACCATTGGGCCTGCATCGACTGAGTGGTCAGGGTGTCGTCGCTAAAGGCCAGCTCGCCGGACAGGTTATCCAGTTGCATATCGGGTGCCTGAATCGATACCTGGTTGCCGGTAAAGCGAACCCTTCCTTCGGCATGAGGCTGCTCACCATTGAGCGGGATATTGAGCCCTAGGTTAGCATTAACCAGCCCATCGACTTGCACATGAGTCAAGGCCGCCCCCACCGTGTCTACTAAAGGCGTCGCCAGCATGTATTGGCGGACAGCTGATCCGGTTGCCGCCAATGACGCGTGAATATCGAGTTCGCTGTCCGGCTGGGTCATATCGGCAATCTCAGCTTGCACTTGGCGACTGACAGCGTCGCCCAAACGAACATGGTCACCCTCAATCGCTAAGCGCGCATTTTCAAACAGTAAACGGGCGTCGAGCTCCGTCAACGTCGGCCAAGCGGTGTTAAAGCTAAACGCCCCGCCGCGAAGCGGTACATTGGCTTGGAAAATACCGCTGTGATCCGAGTAAGGGAAAGCGTCGAGGGCACCAAACCAAAGAATTTCACTGTCTTTGGCCCGTCCGGCTTGAATAGCGCGAGAAAGGTAATCGGTTAACGGATCCGGCAGTGCGCGGGTCGGCAGGTAGCGCCATGTCTGCCCAGCATCCGATACGTCGGCCTGCACGTATAACGCCAAAAAAGGCGCGCCTTTTGAGGGAATATCCAGACGAAATGCGCCTTGCCCTTGCACGTCTGCTCCCTTGACCACTGCCTGCTCACTCCATACTGACAAGCCTTGTTTGGTGGGCTGCCAATTGAGGGTCAAAGCACCGTGTTCAAGCGGCAGCGGCGCTTGAAAAAAGTCGCCGTAAGGCAAGGATTGTGCGCCAAGCTCAAGCTGTGCTTGGCCTTGCTGGCCTTGCCCGGAGAGAGTCGCGCTCAGGCCTTGGAACGCAGGCAGGTAGCCCCAGCGCTTGGCTGAGACCTTATCCAGTGTCGCTTGGTAACGCAACGGGGCGTCAGGTGATTTACTCAACGCTAACGAACGGATTTGCCCTGATGGCGATAAAGCGGCCGCCGCACTGTGCTGTTGCGCCGATTGACTGGCAAGCCCAAGCAAAGGCCGTAAAGAGGCAATATCAACATTCGCCGCATTGAGACGCCAGTTGTCGAGCGCCCCCTGCCAAGAGAGCTGTGACAGCGCTGCCTGAGTGGTCGCGCCGGTTTGTACCCATAGCCCATCCGTGTCGAGACGCCACGTCTGTTCATCGACAGCCTGCCACTGAACCTGACTGTCTTTTATCGCCCATTGCTTCGCTTGGTGATCACCCTCTTGCCACGCTAACGCGAAATGATCAATCGACAACAGTCCATTGTCGACACGCCCCTGCTCCACCCTGACCCAGGCTTTTGCGTCTAAACGGGCGGTGTTGATCGTGGCGGATGGCGTCAGATTTTTCGTCAACCAAGGGGCAATATCCATCCCCTCACTGGCCAAATAAACGTCGCCCGTTAACGTACTCAAGCCGTCCGTTTCGCGGAAAGCGGCATTCACTCGCACCTTATCGAGTTGCGTGCCTTGCATGCCAAGCCTGGCTTGTACCTGGTGCTCACCTTGGTTATTGCGCCAAAACAAGTCACTGATCACCAGTGTTTGGGTTTCCAGCGAAGGGGTGACCAGGATCACCTTGGCATTGGGGATGGAAAATTGTCCCAACCGCGCCAAGAATAAGTCTTCTAGTCGCTCTCGCACACCCGCTTGGGTGTTTTTATCGGGTAGTTGACCGGTATCGAACACCAGTCCATCGAGGGTGACATGGGAAAAGACGGGCTGACGCCGAATGAGGGTGGCAGAGACATCCAATTGCAAATTAATGGCGCGAGCGGTTAACAACGGGGGGCCGTTGTCGCTGGTGGCGAGCGCGACGTTTTCAAGTTGCAATGACGGCGTTAGATTGCGCCACTGGCCAGCAATGCCTTCCACTTGCGCACTAAAACCGGTTTGCTCAGACACCCATTGCCGCAATGGGGCTTGCAATATATCCATATTGGGCAATAGAAAGCGCAAACCGCCGATTAGCAAGGCGGTTATCACGATGACACTGATGGCGCTGACCGTTAGCCAGCGCATACCCTTTCTCATCCAGGCCATGGATTACATCATTACTACATCAAACTGTTCTTGCGTGTATAAAGGCTCGGATTTCACTTTCACTTGCTTGCCAATAAACACTTCCAACTCCGCCACAAGGTGCGAATCTTCCTCTGCCAATGCCTCAATCACCGCCGGGGCCGCGTACACCACAAACTTATCCGCTTCATAAATGCGGTTAACGCGCGTGATTTCACGTAGCACTTCGTAGCAGACGGTTTCTACCGTTTTGACCGAGCCTCGTCCGTCACAGGTTGGACAGCCACCGCACAGCACATGTTCAATACTTTCTCGCGTACGTTTGCGTGTCATTTCCACTAGCCCTAGCTGGGTGAAGCCATTGATATTGGTTTTTACCCTGTCTTGGCTGAGCGCCTGCTCGAGTGAGTGCAACACGCGACGCCGGTGCTCATCGGTGCTCATATCGATAAAATCGATAATGATGATCCCGCCTAGGTTTCTTAGCCGCAATTGGCGAGCAATCGCACGTGTGGCCTCAATATTAGTATTAAAGATAGTCTCATCCAGGTTCCGTCGCCCGACGAACGCACCTGTATTGATATCAATGGTGGTCATCGCCTCGGTCTGATCGATAATCAGATAGCCGCCAGACTTGAGCTGAACCTTGCGCTCCAATGAGCGTTGAATTTCATTTTCGGTGTCGTACATGTCAAAAATCGGCACCTGGCCGTCGTAATACACCAATTTATCGGCCAGCTCCGGCACAAACTCAGAGGTGAACTCTTGGAGTTTTTCATAGGCTTGCTTGGAATCCACCCGAATTAAATCCAGCTCGGTGCCCACAAAGTCACGCACAATGCGCTGTGCCAGTGCCAGCTCACCATACAGCATGGATTTGGCGGGATAACGCGTGCGACGCTCTAACACCTTATTCCACAGACGCTTTAAAAAAGCGGCGTCTTGCGCCATCTCATTGTCTGTTGCCCCTTCAGCGGCAGTACGGATAATAAAACCACCCAATTCGTCACAGTAATCACTGACAATGCTTTTTAGGCGCTTACGTTCATCTTCACTTTCAATGCGTTGTGATACCCCAACATGGGCCGCTCCCGGCATAAAGACCAGATAACGCGAAGGCAAGGTAATATCGGTGGTAAGACGCGCGCCCTTGGTGCCCAGCGGATCTTTGACCACTTGCACCACAATATCTTGCCCTTGGCGAACCAGTTCGGAGATATCGCGCACTTGGAATTGTTGCTTCTCATTTTCCGACACGCACTCGGTATGAGGAACAATATCTGAGGCATGTAAGAACGCCGCTTTCTCTAGGCCAATATCGACAAAGGCTGCCTGCATGCCAGGCAACACACGACTGACTTTACCTTTGTAGATATTGCCTACAATGCCACGCTTTGCTTCACGTTCGATATGGATTTCTTGGAGGTTCCCCCCATCAATCATCGCCACCCTCGTCTCGCTAGGGGTGACGTTTATTAGCAGTTCCGCACTCATGGTTTCCCCGAATCTCTCAAAAGTGGGGCCTAGCGACAGATGTGCGCTCAGACCGAAAATTGTTTGAGCAGCTGCTCGGTTTCATACAGTGGCAAACCAACCACGGCGTGATAGCTACCATCAATACGTGTCACAAATTTACCGCCCAGCCCTTGAATCGCATAGGCGCCAGCCTTATCGACGGGCTCGCCCGATTGCCAATACGCCTCAATCTGCTCATCACTGAGCGTACAAAACCATACCTTGGTGGTCACCACAGTGGTGATCTGCTTCATGGCATTGGCGACAGTGACCGCGGTCATCACTTGGTGCTCGCGTCCTGACAGTTGCTTAAGCATTCGGACTGCCTCCACTTTATCATCAGGCTTTTCGAGTACCTGCTCGCCATCTACCACAATAGTATCCGCACCGAGCACCGGGGTATGGCCACCGGTTTGCACCACCCCTGCTCGTGCCTTGTCTTGCGATAAGCGCGACACGTAGGCGTAAGGGGACTCACCGGCCTGTTGTTGCTCCGCTACATCGACCACCACCCGGGAAAAATTCACGCCCATTTCGGTGAGTAATTCATGACGTCGAGGCGACCCCGAGGCCAGATATAAGTCACAGCTCATGATACCTCTTTACGATTAGTGCGTTAGCGAATGGCAAAGCGACGACGTAAACGGCGCAATAACRGAAAGATCCAAGGCCAGAGTATAAAATTAAGCACACCGGCCCAAAGCTGCTCTGGGTTAAACTGTACGTTAGACACCAAGTACTCCGCCCAGAACTCGATCAATTTTCCCGCCAAGGTCAGTAATGCCAACAAGAGTGCCTGCTGCCAATACGACATGTTGCGTAACAATTGAAAGTTCAGCGCCACGATGTAGACCAAAATCGCCATCATCAAGCCGCGCACCCCAAGGGTTGAGCCCAACATTAAATCCCATAACAGGCCGAGTACTAGCGCCGTACCAACATTCACCCGATGGGGTAATGCCAGCACCCAATAAAACGTGACGAGCAAGACCCAAGAAGGACGAAAGGGAGCCAGTTCCCCCGGCCAGGGAGCGGCTTGCAAAATCAGCGCAATGATAAAAGAGAGCCAGACGACAAACTGGCCGCGAAATGTCACATTTGCCATTACGGCGCTTCTCCCTCACCATCTGACGATGGCGCTGTATCAGGTGATGGTGCGGTGTCTGACGACGACTGCGCGACAGGCTGATCCGGGCGCGCGTTCTCGCCCTTTTCGGGAGTTGGCCACACCAAAAGCAGATAACGCAGGCGATCAAACTTCACCGCTGTGGTGGCTCGCACTTGCGCAAACGGGCGCTTGTTATCAAACGAAAACTCCGTCACCGTGCCCACCGGGTAGCCTTCAGGAAAGACTCCGCCCAGTCCCGAGGTGACTAATTTGTCACCCACTTTAATGTCCGTGCTGCTAGGAATATTGTCCAACCCGACGTAGTGGGTCGACCCGCGCCCAGACGCAATCACCCGAATATCATTGCGCATGACCTGAACGGGGATCGCATGGGTGGGATCGGTCAGCAGTAGCACGCGGCTATTGTGGGCACCCACATACGCAATTTGGCCAACCACCCCGTGCTCGTTGATCACCGGTTGCCCTTCATACACGCCATTCGTCCGCCCTTTATCTAGCATGACTTGATGTTTATAAGGGTCCGAGTCAACGGCCATGACTTCAGCCACCATTTTGCGTTCATCACGAATAAACGACGAGCCCAGCAGCTCGCGTAGACGCTGATTTTCACGCTCTGTCTGCGCTAACAGAAGCTGATCACTTTCCAGTTGTAACACCTGCTTTCGCAATGCGCGGTTCTCTGCCACCAAACGTTGGTGAGAGCGAAACTGCATCACCAGTTCATCTAGCGTGTCGCGCGGGACGTTGGACGCATATTGTAGCGGCGCCACCAACGTGTTTAGGAAATAACGCACCCCAGCGAACGCATCAAGACGACTATCAGCCAGCATAAGGCTGACTGATAGTAAAAGAGCGAAAAACAGGCGCAATTGCAGAGAGGGTCCTCTGCCAAACATAGGTTTCATAATGAAAACGACCTGTTTGTAGGCGCAGTCACGTTAATCTTCGCTAAAAAGATCACCGCCGTGCATATCGATCATTTCCAGCGCTTTACCCCCGCCACGCGCGACACACGTCAGTGGATCTTCGGCAACGACCACTGGAATACCGGTTTCTTCGGTCAGCAAGCGATCAAGATCACGTAGCAGCGCACCACCGCCGGTGATCACCATGCCACGCTCAGAAATATCAGATGCTAGCTCCGGTGGGCATTGCTCGAGCGCCACCATCACCGCAGAGACAATCCCAGTTAGCGGCTCTTGCAGGGCTTCTAAGATCTCATTGGAGTTAAGCGTGAAGCTACGYGGCACCCCTTCAGCGAGGTTACGACCACGTACCTCAATTTCACGCACTTCATCGCCTGGGTAGGCGGACCCGATTTCATGCTTAATCCGCTCTGCAGTGGCTTCACCAATCAAGCTGCCATAATTTCGGCGAACATAATTGATGATAGACTCATCAAAACGATCCCCACCAATACGGACCGACGATGAATACACCACGCCATTAAGCGAAATGACCGCCACTTCTGTGGTACCGCCGCCGATATCGATCACCATCGAACCGGTTGCTTCGGACACGGGCAAGCCTGCGCCAATCGCTGCCGCCATCGGCTCATCAATTAAGTAGACTTCACGGGCACCGGCCCCTAATGCCGACTCACGGATGGCTCGGCGTTCAACTTGGGTTGAGCCACAAGGTACCGCCACCAAGACGCGCGGGCTTGGACGCATGTAGCTGTGATCGTGTACCGATTTGATAAAGTGCTGCAGCATTTTTTCTGTGACGTAGAAATCAGCAATCACACCGTCTTTCATCGGACGAATCGCGGCAATGTTCCCCGGTGTTCGACCTAGCATCTGCTTCGCATCATGACCCACAGCAGCCACACTCTTGGGAGAGCCTGCACGGTCTTGGCGAATAGCAACAACAGACGGCTCATCCAGAACAATGCCCTGTTCTTTTACGTAAATCAGTGTATTGGCGGTTCCCAAGTCAATGGATAGATCGTTGGAAAACATCCCGCGAAGTTTCTTAAACATGATGGTCGATTAATCCTGCAAGCTATGAAATCAGACAAATTGAGCTAAATGTATCAACGCGCAAGGTAAGCGGCAAGATACGGTGCTGTAAACCTGAATGAGATCTGTGTTTTTTTTCAATGCGCTGTCATTTTGATGTTTTTTTCATCAACAACACATTATTCCTGTTGTCTTTCTCGGGTTGGTGATTGGCATGACTGATGGATCACCAACTGCGTCGATGCCTTCGTTGACGCCGTTGCCTCGTTATACGTTAAGTAACAATCCGTCGCGGGCTGCTCATGGAACAGCCAGATCAAGTCGACCCGATTCTTATCTGGATAGCGTCGTAACTGCCAACGCGTTGCATCCTTCAGCGCCGTCACTAACTCAGGCAGGGCACTGATCTCGGGGTAGCCATAAGAAACGCGAATGGACGTGCCATTGACGGTCAGTGTGTGTTCAGCCTGATCACTGACCTTTTTCTTTTCGGCCAATGCATGTGTTTGCGTCATGGCGCTTTGGATACCGCTTTTTAAGCCTTTAAGCGCTGACACATTGGCATCCGCCTCATAATCGTAAAACTTCGGGATCGCAATCACCACCAGCACCGACAAGATACTGACGACGAGTAAGGCTTCTAACCATCCGCGTCCGTGTTGGTGGGAGAGCTTGATGGCTGGACTCATCGCTTCCCCCATCGGCGGCGTTTTCTCTGTGCCGGATGCGGCGACATTTCCGCCCCAAGCAGCCGCCCTTGTCCGCCCGCGACACCCAGTTCTTTCACCACAGACCATTCCTCATTGGTTTCCACGCCCACCGCCAGTACCTCGGTAGTGGTGGCCTCACAAGCACCTAACACGCTGCGTAAATACAACTGGTTCTCTGGTCGTTGGTCAATATTGCGCACCAAACTACGGTGAAGCTTGATATAGGCTGGTTGAATATCCTTAACATAGTGAGTGCTCACTATCGTTCTACCTGCTTGGTCAACAACTAGACGGCACCCTAACGCGGCAATCATTCGTAAGCAAGGCCGCGCCGCATCAAAGTGTGAAACCAAAGCGCCTTCAGACACTTCCACCAGTAAGCGATTCAAGGTACTGCGTGGCGTTTGTAGCAAGATATCGCGCAGCCACACCACAAACTCACGTTGACAAAGTRAGTATGCACTTACATTGACGGCGTAGTTATCGATATAGTCACGCGTTTTTAACCACCACAGAGCGCGACCCATGGTCGCCTTGTCAAACGCCACATCCATACCGACCCACTCGACGCCTGGCCAAAAGCGCGAAGCCTTGAGTACCTTGCCCTTTTCGTCCTTAATTCGGCCTAAAAGTTCATAATGAAGGCGGGTTTTGCCATCTCGCGCAAACACAGGTTGGCGATAAAGCATCGGTCCCTCTCCTGCCATCACCGACTCGAGCAACGTCCGCCAACGCACACTGCCCCGCTTATCCAGTTGGCTGAGTTGCTTATCGAACTGTGACCAACCATTCTGGCCGGTTAGTACCGCCGCTTTAAGTGCGCGCTCGGCTTCGTCCATTAATCGTCCACGTCGCTCACTGGCACCAAACGAGGTCATGCCAAGGTGAAACCAGTTGTCTTGATCCAGTGCCTCCGGGGGGGCGAGCTTATCTAACGCATTGGTGATTTGCGCTAAAAAGGGATGCACTTCGTCTCCAGCTTGGTTGACCAGTAAAATGGCGAAATCCGAGGCAAAATAGCGCGCCAGCACCGCATCGGGAAAGCGCTGAATCGCATTAGACAGGACATTGCCAATCGCTTGAATCAGTTGGTCGGCGGCTTCTTGCCCATGCTGCGCCACCAAATCTTCCCATTCTGCCACTCGCACCAAGATCACACTACCTTGGCTGGCATCATCACTGGCCAGGGTATGCAGGCGATTATCAAACATCACTCGATTCGCAGCGCCGGTGAGTTGGTCTAAAAAGGTGTTGGTGCGAATAAAGGTATCAAAGCGGCTTCGCTCTTGGCGGGCTTCTTTAAGCTCTTCGATAAGCTGAGTCAACGCCGCACTGGCTGGGATTGGCCACTCGCGGGGGTCGCCTTGCTGCGCATCGTCGAGTCGCCCTGCTAAAATCAGTCGGCCACGCTGCTCGAGCACCTCACTGCCATACAGCTGACGCCGGAGCCAACGGATCCCCCATGTGAGCCCCAATACAATCACCAAAATCGCCGCCGATAACGAGGACAATGGACCAATCGAATAGGCAAACTCGGCATAAGGCGGTACGAAGGTCAATTTGACCGCAAAACCAGGGTTGCTCTCCAAAGGTATATCGCGCGAGATCACCTGCTGGTTAGCAACTGTCTGGTACTGAATTTGTTCGTATTGATACAAAATGCCAGCGTCCGAGTAAATCGTTAGGGACGTTACATCACTGGCTTTCAACATCTTGGGGAGCCAACGCGAAAAGTATTGGTTATCGCGCTGATCGCCTGCCATCTCTTGATCGATGACCTCCACCATGCCATCGACATAATGCGAGATAAAATCAATCCCTAACTGGCGAAAACTGATCGCACCGCCAATAAACAACACAAAAATGGCGCACACCACAATAAGGGTGACAAATGCTACGAGTCGGTTGGTCAGCTTCATACCGCTGACTTTGATCGCATTGGCTGTTCTATCCATGATTCTCTGCTGACTTGGGTCGCCTTTGGGGGCTAATAGCCGCTATTATCAGGCTTGGTTATCATAATGTGAATGCCTAGACCACGAATCGGTGGCTGTCTTTTTACGCAACGAGGACTCATGGACTGGATTACCTGTACACAAAGCTTTATCTGCGTGGTGGATCATGGCTCGCTAGCCCAAGCGGCTACCAAGCTACACACCTCAAGCTCTGCCCTTTCAAAACGCTTAAGCTGGCTAGAGCGCCAATTGGGCGTGCAATTGCTCAAACGCACCACGCGCAGTCTGTCGATGACGGATGCGGGCGATCTCTTCTACCATCGCGCCAAGACGTGGGTCGACGACTGGCAACAATTAGTCAGTGAGACCACCTCCACCTTTGGTGAGGTCAGTGGTGTGTTGCGTATCGGGGCACCATTGGTGACAGGGAACCGCTTTCTGGTCAACTTTATTGCTGAGTTTCTTGAGATTTACCCGAAAATCAAAGTCGAACTCACCACCCTCACCCCTGGTCAGCTGCCGGATCTGAACCTAGACGTGGTGATCAGCCGTGAACTCGAATATTTTAACTCCGCCAGCTACATCGCCGCTAAGTTATTTGATTTTCAACCTGGTTTTTTTGCCGCCCCTGCCTATCTCGAACGCCATCCCCCTATCACCGCGCCCGAGCAATTAACCCAACACAATATTTTGCTGTACGGTAATTCACATCAGCCTCAAGAGCGGGTGTTTGAAGACGGCACCCGCTTACAATTATCCGGGAATTTTGTCTCACCTAACCCTGAAGCCTTAGTCAGTGCTGCCGTGATTGGTATGGGGATCATTTWGGGGGGCGCCGGGACGGTGCAGAAAGAAATCGACCAAGGCTTATTGGTCCCGGTGCTGCCAGCCCTTAAGCAACCACGGTTATCGGCCTACGCCTACTACCCTAAGCTGGAGTACAACCACACCAAAACCAAATTATTCATCGACTTTATTAAACAAAAAGTTAAAGGCTTGTACGTTTAGTGTGCCGTTAAAACATAGGTAATACCAAGCTTCATCAGGGCTTAGCCGATTTTGGAAAAAGTATTTTATCTTTTATCTATATATCGATAACAATCACTGCGCTAGGGTGAGCCAAGACACTCACCGCAACAAGGCACGAGACCCATGGCCTATTATAATCCTAAATACCCTGATACTCCTTCTCTCAAACGCGCCGCAAAGCGGCGTATCCCCGCATTCGCCTTTGATTACCTTTGTGGCGGTTGCCATGATGAGATTGGCGTGGCGCACAATGCCGGGGCGTTTGAACACGTAAAACTGCAATCTGACTTGCTTGCGCCTACCCCAGAGATCGACTTATCCGTCGAGTTATTTGGCCAACGCTATGCCGCGCCGTTTGGTGTCGCCCCTGTGGGACTTCAAGGGTTAATGTGGCCCAAGGCCCCGGAAATTCTAGCGAAAGCGGCCTATCAAGCAAAGCTTCCTTATGTACTCAGCACCGTATCCTCAGCGAGTCTTGAAACCATCGCCGAGATCTCTGAGGGAACGGCGTGGTATCAACTCTATAATCCGACGGATGCCAAGATCCGTGAGGATCTCATGGGGCGTATCAAACGCGCAGGGTATAAGGTACTGGTGGTGACCGTGGATGTGCCGACCTTCGGTTATCGTCCGCGCGATATAAAAAATGGCTTGGCGATGCCGCCGAAAATGAACCTGCGCAATATCCTGCAAATGATGCAGTGTCCGGCGTGGAGCTGGCAGACGTTATTGGCCGGCGTGCCTGAGATGCAAACCCTCAAGCCTTATATGCCAAAAAACATGCCCACCAGCGAACTGGCGAACTTTATGAACAATACGGTGATGGGCGCCGTCGACTTCGACAGCCTTAAGGTGATCCGCGATAACTGGGACGGCCCCTTGGTACTAAAAGGCTTGGTCAACCCAGACGATGTCAAACAAGCGGTTGCGCTCGGGGCCGACGCGGTGGTCTTATCCAACCATGGTGGCCGCCAGTTAGATGTTGGCGAGTCACCACTGGATACCATTCAAACCATCAAGCGCTTATATGGCGACAAGATTAAACTGCTGATGGACAGTGGCGTACAAAGCGGCGGCAATGTCGCCCAAGCGATGGCCATGGGCGCTGACTTTACCTTGCTGGGCCGCACTTTTGTCTATGCCTGTGGCGCCGTGGGTCACCACGGCGGTGAGCATGCAATAGACATGCTCACCCAACAAATGACGCAAGTGATGGGACAGTTAAAGTGTCCAACGCCGACACAACTGCCACACTTCTTAAAAGCAGGGCCTGGCGTCGCCTAACTCCTTCCGTTCAGTGACCGACCATGCCAAAACGCAAAAAGCCCCAACCGGGGCTTTTTCGTTGCAACAACCTTGGCGTTGACACGCCATTTCACGCCGCGCGTTTTAGAACGGAATGTCGTCGTCAAAATCAGGCAAATCGTTATATTGCTGCTGAGGTTGCGACTGTGGCTGTGGTGCCGACTGTTGTTGCGGTGGCTGTTGGTTAAAGTTTTGCTGTGGTTGCTTAGGCTGCTGAGGCTGTCCCCATCCACCTTGCTGCTGCGGTGACTGCTGCATCGGCTGACCTTGGTTCTGACCACCACGGCCACCCAGCATTTGCATGCTGCCACTAAACGGCTGTACCGCGACTTCCGTGGTGTAACGGTCTTGCCCGTTTTGGTCTTGCCACTTGCGTGTCTGCAGTTGACCTTCGATATACACCTGAGAGCCTTTGCGCAGATACTCACCCGCGACTTCGGCAGTTTTACCGAACAGCACAACACGGTGCCACTCTGTTTTCTCACGCATCTCACCGGTGTTTTTATCACGCCATGACTCTGAGGTCGCGAGGCTGAGGTTCGCCACCGCACCGCCGTTGGGGAGGTAACGGATTTCCGGATCGTTGCCCAAATTACCAATCAAGATGACTTTGTTTATGCCACGGCTGGCCATAGGTGACTCCCACTGTTCTTGGTTGCGCGCGAAACGATTTCGCAAACTGGATAAATAAGGAGGAAGTCTAGCACGAGCACCCCAGAGGTTCGAAGCTTTTCCACGCGATCTGTTTCCATATTCTGCAGTTAACGCGTCGGCACAATGGGTTATCCCTCGCAACGTATACCTTAAAGATAAAAATGGTTTAGACTGATGGAAAGCTTGCCCAGCCTTGACGTCGGTGATCACCCCACTGACGTCATGCGCGGATACGCATGTTGAGTCATCATCAGTAGGATGCTTATGAACCAGGCCGAAACCACCTCAGATAGTTACACTCTGCTTCTTATCTCTCAGCCCAGCATGTCTGTGTCTGCACTGATGACATGCTTGGAAAAAGAAATCCATAGCGAGGTTGAGCTCGTCACGCCCGATGCGATCACCGACAAGCTCACCGCCCGCCCAGGCCTGGTGCTGGTCGACTTAAACGCCTTTGATGATATGGCCACCGAGCAGCTAAAACAATCGCTGATCCCCTTTGCCGACCAACATGTCTTTGCGCTGCTCAATGCACATGATTTAAGTGCCAAAGAACTCGCCAGCTGGCCATTTATCAAAGGGGTCTTCAAAAAAGAAGATGAGATCCGGCACCTGTGTTACGGCATCGAAAAAATGTTCTCTGGCGAGTACTGGCTACCCCGTCATAAAATGGCCGCGTTAATTCACTATTATCAGCAGCACCACCAACAAGCGATCGATGAGCAGACCATTGTCCTGACCAACCGTGAACAACAAATCCTACGCCACCTAGTCACGGGCGCTTCCAACCAAGATATAGCCCGTGCATTGGACGTCAGTGAACACACCGTCAAGTCGYATCTTTATAATGTGTTCAAGAAAATCAATGTCAGAAACCGGGTGCAAGCGGTGTTCTGGGCGAAAAACAATTTATCCTTAATTGGCTCAACAGGGCTTGAGGCCTACCCTGGCGCTGACGACGATCACCGCTAGTTGGGTCAAGCTCGTCAATCAAGGTAAGATGGCGCGTCACTCAATTAACAAGGAAGTCACGGTATGGGTTTTGATGTCTTTAACGGGGATGCAGATGGGCTTACCGCGCTGGTGCAATGGCGCTTAGCACACCCACAAGCCACCACGTTAGTGACTGGGGTGAAACGCGATATTGCCCTGTTAAAACAGGTACCCACCGACACCGAACAGGTCACTGTACTCGATATTTCGATGTCGAAAAATCAAGAGCCACTGGCCACACTGCTCGCCTCGGGCGCGCATGTTTTCTACGCCGATCATCACCAAAGTGGCCCCATCCCTGACTCGCCGTTGTTAGACGCACATATTCATACCCGTGCCAATACTTGTACCGCGCTTATTATCGACAAGCTTCTCGGTGGCCAGTATCGAGAATGGGCGTTGGTTGGCGCGTATGGCGATAACCTGGATCGCACGGCTAATGCCCTCGCCCGACAGTCGGGTATTGGCGAACATACCCGTGCACGCTTAGAGCAGCTCGGCCACTACCTCAATTACAACAGCTATGGCGCGAGCTTGGATGATCTGATTATCCCGCCCGCGGTGTTATACCGCCACCTGTGTGGCTTTTCGACCCCCGATGCTTTTATGCGTGCTTATCCGGACATGGTGATGGAATTAGCTAATGCGTATCAACACGATCGGGAGCGCGCCCAAACCCTCAGCCCCGAGCTTAGCGATGAAAACGCCCAGGTCTATCTGCTCCCTGATACCGCGTGGGCACGGAGAATCAGCGGCATGCTTGGCAACCAGTTAGCCAACCGTCACCCTGACCGCGCCCATGCTGTGCTCACCCCTATGCCCGGAGGAGAGTGGATGGTCAGCATTCGTGCCCCGTTAAATCGTCCCACTGGGGCCGCGCAATTGGCGGAGCAGTTCATCACGGGCGGAGGGCGCGCTGCTGCGGCGGGGATTAATGCCCTTCCCTCTGCATCCTTATCGGCCTTTACCGATGCATTTATGACACATTTTTCCGCCCATGCGGACTAAGCAACGCGGGTGTGGTCACGCTATCTGGGGGCATTGGTGCGTAGGACTTGCTTAGCCGCACTGAACCCAGCAAACTATTGACCCAGATAACATTGTTAGCAGCCGCTTGCTAGCAACCCGCTTGGTGGTGTCGACCGAATAAAGATCCGTCGCCACCCAATATAAAAGAAAGGATCTGAGATGATTAAAAAATGTCTGTTCCCAGCGGCTGGCTATGGCACCCGCTTTTTACCGGCAACCAAATCGATGCCCAAAGAGATGATGCCAGTGGTCAACAAGCCTTTGATTGAATACGGCGTGGATGAAGCCTTGGAAGCGGGTATCAACGGCATGTGTATCGTCACGGGGCGTGGTAAGCATGCCATCATGGATCACTTTGATAAGAACTATGAACTGGAACATCAGATCAGTGGCACCAACAAAGAAGTGCTACTCGATGACATCCGCAACACCATTGAAAAAGCCTCTTTTACTTACATTCGCCAACACGAAATGCGCGGTCTGGGGCATGCGATTTTAACCGGCCGTGAGCTGGTTGGCGACGAAGCCTTTGCCGTCGTACTCGCCGATGATCTTTGCATCCATCCTGATAACGGCGTCCTCAAACAAATGGTGGCCTTATATAATCAATTCCGTTGCTCGATTGTCGCGGTGGAAGAGGTGCCGGAAGATGAGACCCATAAATATGGTGTGATTGCCGGCCAAGAGATCAAAGATGACCTTTTCCGCGTAGATAATATGGTGGAAAAACCCGATCCGGGCAATGCGCCAAGCAACCTTGCCATCATTGGCCGCTATATTCTGACGCCAGATATCTTTGATCTGTTAGAAACGACCCCGCCGGGTAAAAACGGCGAAGTGCAGATCACCGATGCGCTGCTCAAACAGGCACAATCAGGCTGTGTACTGGCGTACAAATTTAAAGGTGAGCGCTTTGATTGTGGCAGCGTGGAAGGCTTTATTGAAGCCACCAACCACTGCTACCAACATCACTACCTTGGCGGACGCAATAAAGACGAAGCGACGGTGAAAAATCGCCGATAACGTTAATCGCGTCGGATCGCGTGTTTTCCCCTTCATGTAAAGGCTGTGTAAATATACAGCCTTTTTATTTGGTCATGGTCATGTCTATGCCATACTAGGCGACCAACCAGTGAGCTGACTGAGTAGTAGGATAATAATGGACAATATCGACGTCAGAGGCGCGCGCACGCACAACCTCAAAAACATCAACCTCACCATCCCTCGCGACAAGCTGATCGTGATCACTGGCCTGTCTGGTTCCGGAAAGTCATCATTGGCTTTCGATACCTTATACGCAGAAGGCCAGCGCCGCTACGTTGAATCCTTGTCAGCGTATGCACGCCAGTTTCTTTCCTTGATGGAAAAACCCGATGTTGACCATATTGAGGGCCTGTCGCCTGCTATCTCGATAGAGCAAAAGTCCACCTCGCACAATCCACGCTCAACGGTCGGCACCATCACTGAAGTGTATGATTACTTGCGCTTGCTCTATGCCCGTGTCGGTGAGCCACGCTGTCCCACTCACGATGTGACCTTGGCCGCTCAGACCATTAGTCAGATGGTCGATAAAGTGCTCGCGCTGCCAGAGGGCAGCAAGCTGATGCTGCTCGCGCCGATCATTAAAAACCGTAAAGGAGAGCATGTTAAGACCCTTGAGAACCTCGCCGCGCAAGGGTTTATCCGTGCAAGGATCAATGGTGAAGTGTGCGATCTGTCGGATCCGCCGACACTCGAGCTGCAGAAAAAGCACACCATTGAGGTGGTGGTCGACCGCTTTAAAGTGCGCGATGATCAGCAACAGCGTTTGGCGGAATCTTTTGAGACTGCGCTCGAGCTAACAGGCGGCAGCGCGGTGATCAGTTGGATGGACGGTGAAGGGGAAGAGATCATTTTTTCCGCCAACTTTGCCTGCCCACACTGCGGTTACAGCATGCAAGAGCTTGAACCTCGCCTGTTCTCCTTTAATAATCCAGCCGGTGCCTGTGGTACCTGTGACGGCTTGGGAGTGCAACAGTATTTTGATCCCAAGCGGGTGATTCAAAACCCAGCGGTTAGCTTGGCGGGGGGCGCGATCCGCGGCTGGGATCGGCGTAATTTTTATTACTTCCAAATGCTACGCTCGCTGTCTGAGCATTACGGGTTTGATTTGGAAGAGCCATGGCAGGATCTCTCCGGCACCATTCAGGATATCCTCTTATATGGTTCAGGGCCGAAAGAGATCGAGTTCAAATACGTCAACGATCGGGGCGATATTCGTGTACGCAAACATCCGTTTGAGGGGATCCTCAACAATATGGAGCGTCGCTACCGTGACACCGAATCGAATGCCGTGCGCGATGAACTGGCCAAATATATCGCTACTAAACCCTGTGCCAGCTGCGGTGGCTCACGCTTACGCCAAGAAGCCCGTCATGTATTTATCGACGGCCACAATCTACCCGAGATTTGTGAGCTGAGCATTCAACAGGCGCTAGACTTCTTTGAACAGCTTACCTTAACCGGACAGCGCGCCAAGATTGCCGAAAAGGTGATGAAAGAGATCCATGACCGGCTACGGTTTTTGGTCAATGTAGGGCTCAATTACCTGAATTTATCGCGCAGTGCCGATACCCTCTCTGGCGGTGAAGCACAGCGTATTCGACTGGCCAGCCAAATTGGCGCGGGCTTGGTGGGCGTCATGTATGTTCTGGATGAGCCCTCTATCGGCCTGCACCAGCGTGACAATGCCCGCTTGCTTGACACCTTGGAGCACCTGCGCGATCTGGGGAACACCGTGATGGTGGTCGAGCATGATGAAGATGCCATACGTGCGGCCGACTATATCATTGATATTGGCCCGGGGGCCGGGGCACATGGGGGTCACATTGTTGCCGAAGGCAGTTTAGAGGACATACTGACCAGTGAGTCGTCACTGACAGGCCAGTATCTAAGTGGCAAGCAAGCGATCAAGGTGCCTGCAAAGCGTATTGAGCGCGACCCGAACAAAATGTTGACCCTGAAAGGGGCAACGGGCAACAACCTGAAAAACGTTGATCTCCACCTACCTGTCGGACTCCTTACCTGCGTGACGGGTGTGTCAGGCTCAGGCAAGTCAACGCTTATCAATGACACCTTCTTTAAAGTCGCCCACCAGCAATTAAACGGCGCGACCACCACTGATCCCGCGCCTTATCAATCGATTGATGGCTTGGGGCACTTCGATAAGGTGATCGATATTGACCAAAGTCCTATTGGCCGTACCCCACGCTCAAACCCAGCCACTTATACGGGGATCTTCACCCCGATCCGTGAGCTGTTTGCCGGCACGCAAGAAGCGCGTGCGCGCGGCTATAAAGTGGGTCGCTTCAGCTTTAACGTGCGCGGTGGACGCTGTGAAGCCTGCCAAGGGGATGGCGTGATCAAAGTGGAAATGCATTTCTTACCCGATGTGTATGTGCCTTGTGATGTGTGTAAAGGCAAGCGTTATAACCGGGAAACATTGGAAGTACGCTATAAAGGCAAGACCATCGATGAAGTCCTTGAGATGACCGTCGAGGACGCGCGTGAGTTTTTCGACGCCGTGCCCGCGATCAAGCGCAAGCTACAGACGTTGATGGATGTTGGCCTGAGCTATATTCGCCTTGGCCAAGCCGCCACCACCTTATCGGGCGGTGAAGCACAGCGGGTTAAGTTAGCCCGAGAGTTGTCTAAACGGGATACGGGTAAAACGCTCTACATCCTCGATGAGCCGACCACAGGGCTTCATTTCCATGATATTCAACAACTGCTTAATGTCTTGCATCGCTTGCGCGAACAGGGCAACACTATCGTGGTAATCGAGCATAATCTGGATGTGATAAAAACCGCGGACTGGATCATCGACTTAGGACCTGAGGGCGGTAACGGCGGCGGTGAAATCATCGCGCAAGGTACGCCAGAAGACATCGTCGATGTTTTGGGTAGCCACACCGCCCACTTCCTCAAACCTATGTTGGAGCGATAATGACCTCAGCGCTGCCGCCGAGTCGCGTAATAAGAAAGCCGCTAACAGCCCCATTTCTGCTTGCGTTAGCGGCCTTGTGGTTAATCTGTTTGCCCCTCTATTCGGTGTCTCTCCCGTTAGTGGGCATTCGTCACCCTGCGGCAGCGTTATCACTACTGACCTTGGCGTTTGCCTTAGGGTTTGCCTGCTTGGAAGTCGTGCGTCAACATACCTGGCGGGCAAGCCGACTGACCTGGATGCTTGGTTTGGCAACGGGCCTGGCGATTATTCCTTATTACTATCCGCACGCAGAGGCACTCAATAGCGGTTATGCTATGGCCGCCTTGATACTGAGCCTCGGTTTCTTCTCCAGCCTTCAGCAGTTTGTTTTTAACCATTCGCAGCGGCAAAAGCTACTCGGGGTATTTTTGCTCGCCTCTTGGCTCGCGGTGCTGTCGGTGTTGGGCAATCAACCACCACCGGGCATGGCACCTTTTATGTTTAACAACTGGGTACCTCACTTGCCCCCAGCGGTCACGCATACCCTGCTACTCACGGGGCTGACGTTAGCCGCATACATTCTCGCCAGAGAGCCGAGTGGCCGCTATCGCCACCCTATCAGCCAAAGCCTGCTGGCCGTCACCCCCTTCATTTTTATTCCCGTATTAGCGATGCAAGGCCAGCCGTTGCTGCTGCTCTTTGCCTTGTGTGCCGTCGTGTTACAGCAAGCCTATTTGGCTCGCTTTGCCTCCAGGCGCCAGCACAAAGCCTGGCTTGTGGCGGTCTGTCTCGGCGCTATCCTGGCGGTATTTTTCCTCAGTGGTCAAGATAATTGGCAATGGCTGAGCGCCAGCGAGCAACGTGCGTTGTTGTTAGCGTGGCAACAATGGCAGACAACGCCGTTTTTTGGGGTAGGCATGGGGAATGGCAAGCAGGCCTTGCTATTGCTTTCTGCTTCACAACCCGGCCATCTGGGTCCAGTGAACCTGCCCAGTGCACTGCTATTTTGGTTGTTGGAAGGAGGCTTATTGATTGGATTGGGCTATGTGTTGGTGATCATGGCTATCGGCGTCAGGATCTTTCGTGCGCCCTCAGGAACACGGCGGATCTTGATTGCTTTAGTGCTCCCTCCGCTCACAGGACTGATGATCTATCCGGTGAGCGGCACCCAGTGGTTTAATGGGATATTGTTACTCCTTTGGCTATACTGGCTTGATAACCTCACCAGTAAATATCGCCGCTACCCAGTTCTCACTCATGGTTACAGCCAACGTATCGCCAGTCGCACCGTGATCACTGCCCTCGTCATCGCGACACTCGTGTGCCTGTCGTCCGTGTATTTGGCCAATCGTTATTTGCGCGACTCTTTACTCAGCTCACAACGCTTTGCCTTGTATCAGCGGCATCCATGGTGGCAGCAAAAGCTGGCCCACGCACAACAAAGCCGTCACTTTCAGGCTAACTTGGCGACTTTTTCTGACACTGAGCGCCAGCAACATCTTAACCAATTATTGCGTCAAGTGGCGCAAAGACCACGTTTTGCTGGCTACCAGCACGCCTATCAGGTGGCTCTGCAAATCGGTGACCGTCAACGGGCTCGCGATATACAGCAAGAAGCGCGTTACTTGTATCCAAACGCGGCGAAGGTATGGACAACCCGCCATACCCTCCCAGACCATGCGACGCCCTAGCGTAATGCCTCTTCCAGGGCTTTAAGACACAGGGCAATGTTCTCATCCCTTGCGCCATAGCCCATTAAGCCGATCCGCCAGGCTTTGCCGGCGAGATCGCCCAGCCCCGCGCCAATTTCCAAGTTATAGGTGTTGAGAAGATGCTGGCGCACGGCGGCATCATCTACGCCCTCAGGAATATAAACGGCGTTAAGCTGGGGCAAACGATAGGGTTCATCGACCACAAAGCCAATTCCTAGGTTGTCTAATCCCGCTTTCAAACGCTGATGCATCGTGCGGTGGCGCTGCCACGCGTTTTCAATCCCTTCTTGATACAATCTAAGCAGAGCTTCATGTAAGGCATATAAACTATTCACGGGTGCCGTATGGTGGTAGCTACGTTTGCCGTCKCCGCTCCAATATCCTAACACCAAACTTTGGTCGAGAAACCAGCTTTGCACCTTGTGAGTGCGCGCCTGCATTTTTTCGATTGCACGGGGCGAGAATGTCACGGGCGATAAGCCCGGCACACACGATAAGCACTTCTGACTGCCTGAGTAAACCGCATCCAACTGCCATTCATCGACTTTCAACGGCACGCCACCGAGAGAGGTCACCGCATCGACAATAGTGAGGCAGCCATGCTCGCGCGCCAAGGTGGCAAGGGCCTGTGCATCTGAGCAAGCGCCTGTGGACGTCTCAGCATGGACAAATGCGACAATGCTAGCCTCCGGGTGCGCTTTCAAAGCCGCTTCAACCTTTTCAGGATTGACCGGATCGCCCCAAGCATCATCAACCATCACCGCGTGTGCGCCACAACGCTCCACGTTTTCTCGCATCCGGTCGCCAAACACGCCATTGCGACACACGATCACTGTGTCGCCAGGCTCCACCAAATTGACAAAACAGGCTTCCATCCCGGCACTCCCGGGGGCAGAGACCGCAATGGTAAACGGATTTTCGGTTTGAAAAGCGTACTGCAGTAGCTGCTTGACCTCATCCATCATGGCAATGAATAAGGGATCAAGATGCCCCAATGTCGGCTTACTCAATGATTGCAGCACCGATGGATAAATGTCAGAAGGGCCTGGCCCCATCAGTGTGCGAGCGACAGGTTGAAAAGACTGAATATCGGAAATTGCACGAGCCATCACGAATCCTTGTTGTTGGTACCGAGGCTCACCGTTATAGCATATTTTTTCGCCATCCCCCTAGCCTCTGGCACATGAACTGTGTGATCGCTAGCGTCGATTTGCTTTTCTTGTCAGGGTCGATAATGGGCAATGGCCTTTTCTTGCCTGGGTGAGAGGCAGGCGCTGGGCAGCGCTCCTATCGAGCGTAAAAACACGGTTGACACCCTGCGATCACACCCGTAATGTTAAAACTGTTCATGCGGTCACCGACCCATGACTGAACATGCAGAAGAGGTGCATTTCTCAGGCAGTTATCAAGCGGAGCCCCACTCCTAAGCATGATAACCAGGGGAGACAATGCCGAGGTGGCGTACGTTCGGGGTCGATACGCTGCCGGCCTTGAAGGCTGAATCCTTCAGGCTGTCACTTGTCATCCATATGGACAGACAGGTGGAGCGCTTCTGGCAGACTACACCTGCCGTTTGCTCTTCCTACCTTGTCGCGGTATTTATCGCGGTCACGATGTGACTTCTGATGTTCCCCATCATTTTTAATTTTTTGACTCTGCTAGCCAGAGAGGGGAAAGGACGTGAGGCCATTACCATCAATTTCAGTCGCTAAGTTTGGCGGCACCAGTGTCGGGACGCTAGCGGCGATGCAGCAAAGCGCCGCTGTTATCGAGCAAAACCCGCAAACCCGTTTAATCGTGATCAGTGCGTGCGCCGGTGTGACCAATCATTTGGTCGCGCTGGCAAAAGGGATCAGCGACCCTGACGCGCGCCAAGCCAAATTAGACGCCATTCATGCCATTCACCAAGCCATATTGCAGCAACTTCCTGATTGCCAAAACACGCAAACAGCCGTCGACCACTGGCATCTCGCCATTGCCGAGTATGCCGAAAAAGCGGTTTCCGCCCCAAACTCGGCCTTAACCGATGCGCTCGTCGCCTGCGGCGAGCTGATCTCGACCCATATTTTCACTCATTTACTCAATAGCCAAGGTATGGCAACAATACGGGCCGATGCGCGTGAATTGCTGCGCACCGACAGCCAGTTTGGCTGTGCCCAGCCTGACCCACAGCAGACGCGAACACAGTGCCACGACCAATTGCTTCCGCATTTAGCCACACACCGAGTGGTCACCCAAGGGTTTATCGGCGCGGATGCCCACGGACAAACCACCACCTTAGGCCGTGGTGGTAGCGACTACAGCGCCGCACTGTTCGCCGAAGCCGTGAACGCAGAGAGTTTGGCCATTTGGACTGATGTACCGGGGATTTATACCACCGACCCGCGGATTGCCGACCAAGCGCGCCCAATCAGTGAAATTAGTTTTAGCGAAGCCTCAGAAATGGCCACGTTTGGTGCCAAAATCCTTCACCCATCCACCTTAGTGCCTGCAGTGCGCCRACATATTCCTGTGTTTGTCGGGGCTGCGAGCGCGCCTGAGCAAGGCGGTACCTGGATCCGCGAACAAGCGCACTCGGCACCGCTGTTTCGTGCCGTCGCCTTACGTCGAAACCAAACCATGGTGACACTGACCAGCTTAAACATGTTCCATGCATATGGCTTTTTGGCCAAAGTATTTGAGGTTTTGGCACGATTTGAAATCTCGGTAGACTTGATCACCACCTCGGAGGTCAGTGTCGCTTTAACCCTTGATCAAACCAACACTCAGGGCGACGCACCGCAGCTGCCAGAAGCGGCTATCGCCGAACTGACCCAGTTATGTCATGTCGAGATCTGCGAGAACCTGGCGGTGGTGGCGCTGATTGGCAACGAGATGAATCATACTGCTGGCGCGACAGCGCCGGTGTTCAGTGCCTTAGCACAACACAAACTACGCATGATTTGCTACGGTGCCAGCAACCACAATGTCTGTGTGGTGGTTGAAGATGACGATGCCACCCAGGTGGTGCAGCGGTTACACGCGGACTTATTTGAATAATAAAGAAGCCAGCACAGCTAATGTGCTGGCTTCTTTCGTTAGCCGTTTAAGTTCGGCCCGAGCCATTTTTCCGCTTCTTCGCTGCTCCACCCTTTGCGTGCTGCATAGCTGTCTCGCTGATCGTTTTGGATCTTCGCCACCGCAAAGTAGCGTGACTCAGGGTGGGAAAAATACCAACCTGAGACCGACGCCCCCGGCCACATCGCGTAGCTTTCAGTGAGTGTCATCCCCGTATGCGCTTCTACCGACAGCAATTGCCAAATTTTGCCTTTCTCACTGTGTTCAGGACAGGCGGCATAACCCGGCGCTGGCCGGATCCCTTGGTATTGCTCGCGGATCAGCGCGTCGTTATCGAGCGTCTCATCGGGCGCATAGCCCCACAAGGTGATTCGAATTTGCTGATGGAGATACTCTGCAAAGGCTTCTGCGAGTCTATCGGCGACCGCCTGGATCATGATCGCGTTATAATCATCCCCTTTCGCTTTGTATTCTTCCGCCAGGGCATATTCGCCAATACCACCTGTGACCGCAAATGCGCCAATCCAATCCGGCTGGCCACTGCTTTTTGGCGCAATAAAGTCCGACAAGCAATAGTTGGCACCACGTGGCTTTTTCGTTTGCTGGCGCAAGTGGTTCAGTATAGTGAGCGTCGCTTGGCGAGACCCATCCTCATAGACCTCAATATCATCATCAATGCTATTGGCAGGAAAGAGGCCACACACCCCTTTTGCCGCCACCAAGCCTTCTGCCTCGAAACGATCGAGCCAAGCATTGGCGTCCTGGTACAAACGACGCGCTTCCTCACCCACCAGTTCGTGATCCAAAATCGCCGGGAATTTGCCACTAAGTGACCAAGTCATAAAGAAGGGTGTCCAGTCGATATACTGACGTAAGGTTGCTATCGAGACATCATCGTACACATGGACGCCCGGCTTCGCCGGTTGCGGAGGCACATAGTTTGTCCAATCCGTTTGCCACTTATTGTCGCGCGCCTGCTCAAGGGACACCGGTGCCGTGCGCGGGGTTTTACGCTGGTGCTGCTCACGTACAGCGGCATAGTCTTTAGCTAAACGGGCTACAAAATCCGGTCGCTGCGTCTCGGATAATAACGATGAGCATACCCCCACCGCACGTGACGCGTTGGGCACATAGACCACGGGCGCATGGTAATGCTGCTCAATTTTCACCGCGGTATGGGCTTTGGACGTGGTCGCGCCGCCAATAAGTAGAGGAATATCAAATCCTTGGCGCTCCATCTCTTTCGCCACGTTCACCATCTCATCTAACGATGGGGTAATCAGGCCAGATAGACCAATAATATCGACGTTTTCTTCTCGCGCCACCGACAGGATTTTATCGGTCGGCACCATCACGCCGAGATCAATAATCTCGAAGTTATTACATTGCAGCACCACACCAACAATGTTTTTGCCAATGTCATGCACATCCCCTTTGACCGTGGCGAGCAAGATCTTGCCATTGGTCTGTCCTTGCTGCTTTTCAGCATTGATGTAGGGCTCAAGGTAAGCCACCGCCTGCTTCATCACCCGTGCCGACTTCACCACTTGTGGCAGGAACATCTTGCCTTCACCAAACAAATCCCCGACCACGTTCATGCCTGCCATCAACGGGCCTTCAATCACTTCTAGAGGTTTACTTGCCGCGGCGCGAGCCAGCTCGGTATCTTCAACAATAAACTCGGTAATGCCTTTGACCAGTGCATGTTCAAGGCGCTTTTCCACTGGCCAACTACGCCACTCTGCGGTTTCTGCGACCTCGCTCTCCCCGCTATCGCGATAGCTGTCGGCGATGTCCAGCAAACGCTCTGTCGCCCCATCGTCTTTGTTGAGAACCACATCTTCCACTGCTAGGCGCAAAGACTCGGATAAATCATCATAAATCGCCAATTGACCGGCATTGACGATCCCCATGTCCATGCCATTTTTGATGCAGTGATACRAAAACACCGCATGAATAGCCTCACGGACGGGATTGTTGCCTCGAAACGAAAACGACACATTTGAGACGCCGCCCGAGATCATGGCATGCGGCAGAGTTTGTTTAATGTCGGCCACCGCGTTGATGAAATCAACCGCGTAGTTATTGTGCTCATCAATGCCGGTGGCAACCGCAAAAATATTAGGATCGAAAATAATGTCTTCCGGTGGAAAGCCAACTTGCTCGACCAGAAGGTGATAGGCCCGCGTACAGATTTCCACTTTCCGCGCCTGGGTATCAGCCTGTCCTTGCTCATCAAACGCCATCACGATCACTGCCGCGCCATAGCGACGGACTAAACGAGCTTGGTGTAGAAAGGCTTCTTCTCCTTCTTTGAGCGAAATAGAGTTGACGATGCCTTTACCTTGAATGCACTTTAGGCCAGCTTCAATCACCTCCCATTTGGAGGAATCAATCATCACAGGCACACGGGCAATATCCGGCTCCCCCGCGCAAAGGTTGAGAAATCGCACCATGGCCTTTTCGGCATCCAACATGCCCTCATCCATATTGATATCGATGATTTGGGCGCCGTTCTCCACTTGCTGCAATGCCACTTCAAGCGCTTCGTCATATTGCTCTTCAACGATTAAGCGTTTAAAGCGTGCTGAGCCGGTGACATTGGTGCGCTCCCCTACGTTGACGAACAAGCTATCAGCATTAATGGTCAGGGGCTCGAGCCCAGACAAACGGCATGCCACAGGATGATCAGGAAGCGCGCGTGGCGCATGTTGCTTCACCGCGTCGCTAATCGCTTGAATATGTTCGGGCGTAGTGCCACAGCACCCCCCGACCAAGTTGATAAAGCCAGACGCCGCCCACTCATCAATGTGTGTCGCCATCTCTTCGGGAGAAAGATCATACTCGCCAAAGGCGTTGGRCAACCCCGCATTGGGGTGGACGGAGACAAAGCCCTCACAAATATCGCTCAGCTCTTTGACATACTGGCGCAATTCAGCTGGCCCAAGTGCGCAGTTTAAGCCAAACGACAGTGGCTCAACATGACGCAACGAGTGATAAAAAGCGGCGGTGGTTTGTCCGGATAAGGTGCGTCCAGACGCATCAGTGATGGTGCCGGAGATCATAATGGGTAAGCGAAAACCGCGGGCATCAAAGACCTTTTCAACCGCAAACGCGCATGCTTTGGCATTCAAGGTATCAAAAATGGTCTCCAACATGATGATATCAACACCGCCGTCAATGAGCGCTTCGGTGGACTCGGCATACACGTCGACTAACTGATCAAAGCTGACATTGCGAAAGCCCGGGTCATTCACGTCTGGAGAGATTGAACACGTTCGGTTCGTCGGCCCTAACACGCCCGCGACAAAACGGGGTTTATCCGGCGTTTTCGCCGTCCACGAATCAGCAACCTCACGCGCAAGCCGGGCTGCCGCGCCGTTGATTTCCGCACTCAGCGCCTGCATGTCGTAATCAGCCATCGCGATTTGGGTGGCGTTAAAGGTGTTGGTTTCAATAATGTCCGCGCCCGCCGCCAGATAATCACTGTGTAGCGAAGCGATCTTATCAGGCTGCGTCAGCACCAAGAGATCGTTATTGCCTTTCACATCACAGTGCCAATCTTTAAAACGTTGGCCACGATAATCGGCTTCGCTCAGTGCCAAACCTTGGATCATGGTGCCCATGCCACCATCGATCACTAGAATACGGTCGCGCAGTTGCTGTGTTAGTCGGTCCATACTATTACGCTTATCATCTTCCTCGTTGCAGTCATTTCATCCTACCACAGCGGAAATGGAAATCTAGACGTCTATAAATAACAATTTATTTTGATCTATTTCAATTCAGCTGTTCGTTTTGAAAGCGATTTCTATTAATATTTCGACACACTTTTTCATTCCCTCGTTGCACTAGGAAGCGGCATGTCAACCTACGCAATCCTCAGCTTTATGGCTGCTGCAGCCATCTTTATCGCTTTTATTAATAGTAAAATCAGCCGAGTACAAACCACGATCGCCATCACCGCCAGCTCGCTCCTACTGTCTTTGCTGATAGTGATCGCCGGTCAATACCAAGCAATTCCACTAAAAGCCATGGCCGAGCAAATACTGACAGATATCCACTTTGATACGTTTTTGCTCAAAGGCGTCCTCGGCTTTTTGCTCTTCGCAGGGGGGATTGGCGTCAAGCTTCCCTCTTTCTCCGACCAAAAGTGGGAGATCACAACCCTGGTGATCGGCGGGCTATTGGTCTCTGTGTTGTTAATCGGCTCCGGTATCTGGGGCGTGTTTCAACTGATTGGCATCCCCTTTGATTTCCTCTACTGCCTGTTATTTGGCGCGCTGATATCGCCCACCGACCCCATCGCTGTGCTTGCTATCGTCAAAAAGCTGCAAGCACCGACGCGGATCACCACACAAATTGAGGGAGAGTCATTATTCAATGATGGTGTGGGTATCGTGATCTTTGTGACCCTTTTTACCCTAGCCTTTGGCGACAACAACCCGACGGTGGGCGGTACCATTGCCTTATTTTTACAAGAAGCCGTTGGCGGGGTTTTATATGGTCTAGTGCTGGGCTATCTTTTCCATCGCTTGATTTGTGCCACTAACGATCACTCGATGGAATTGCTATTAACGCTGGCTATCCCCAGCGCTGGCTATGTCTTGGCCGATATGCTGCATGTCTCTGGCCCGCTGGCAATGGTGGTATCGGGGATCATGATCGGTAACTGGACCCGCTTTATTGGCTTTTCCAAAGAAAGTGAAGATCACCTCGACCACTTCTGGGAATTAGTCGATGAATTTCTTAACAGCCTACTCTTTCTCCTCATCGGGGTTAGCTTGCTGCAAATCAGTTTCCATAAAGAAGACTGGATCATTATGGCGGCGGTGGTTCCTATTGTGCTTCTCGCCCGTTTTATTAGCGTGAAAATGTGCTATCTCGGTTTCAACCGCTTTCGTTCTTATAACCCTTGGGCGGTGCGTATATTAAGCTGGGGTGGGTTACGTGGCGGTCTCGCACTGGCGATGGCGATGGCCGTGCCCGTTGGCATCATGGTGGTGCCGGAAAAAAATATCGATGTCCGCGAGCTGATCCTCATCATGACCTACGCGGTGGTGGTGTTTTCCATTTTGGTGCAAGGCTCAACCATGACAGGCATGGTTGATAAAGCAAACGCAGCACAAGACGAAATGGATAAACATCAAACCTAAATCCACACAGCTCCCTAAGCAAAAGGCGTCCGCGGGCGCCTTTTTTTATTCATCCAGGGTAAAGTTAGACGCAGAGAAGGTATCCAAGTCGAAGGGCGTTTGCTGGTAAACACAATAGTTTAGCCAGTTGGCAAACAGTAAATGGCCATGGCTGCGCCAACTCACATACGGTGGCTGGGAAGGATCGTCATCCGGGTAATAATTAAGGGGGACAGCCGGCTCCATCCCTTCTTCTAAATCCCGATGATATTCATGATGCAAGCTATGAGAATCATACTCAGGGTGACCGGTGACAAACACATTGCGCTTATCTTTCGTCGCCGCCAGATAGGTACCCGCTTCATTAGAGGTTGCTAAGATGTCGAGATCCGTATGCTCTGCAAGATAGTTAGGCGAAAAATCCGCATAGCGCGAGTGGGGCGCTAAGAAACTATCATCAAAGCCGCGTAATAGCGGATGTTTGCATAAGTCAGCATTAATGTCGTGCTGATAGACACCCGATAACTTCTCCTTACGAGTTTTCTTTGGCAAGTCGTAAAGTAGCTTTAAGCCCGCTTGCGCGGCCCAACAGATATAGAGGGTTGAAGTAACGTGTTGGTGCGCCCAATTCATCACATCCTGTAAATGCTCCCAGTAAATCACATCCTCGAACTGTACCAACCCGAGTGGCGCGCCTGTCACGATAAGACCATCGAAATTACGTCCGCGAACGGCCTCAAACTGACGGTAGAAGGTATCGAGATGCTCGGTTGGCGTATTTTTGCTTGGCCGGTTATCTATCCGTAAAAGCTCAACATCCACTTGCAAAGGACTGTTAGAGAGTAGACGCATAAATTGCGTTTCCGTCTCGATTTTCTTTGGCATCAGGTTGAGCAGCAGCACCTTCAGCGGGCGGATGTTTTGACTCACCGCGCGCGTCTCGGTCATTACGAATATGTTTTCACGCCTTAGGATATTAGTCGCGGGGAGCTGATCCGGGATTTTAATCGGCATCACTGCCTCCTAGAGATGTTTAGACGTCCAGATATCTAATAACATAACCTAGTCACTGATTAAGCTCAAGCAGTGATCACCCTTAGACCAACATTGTTTTAAGCATAGGAGAAGACAGTATTGATAAGAAAGACAGAAACGAAAAAAGCCCTCCGCGAATGCGGAGGGCTTCAAAAAAGCTCTTGGCAGTGACCTACTCTCACATGGGGAGACCCCACACTACCATCGGCGCAGCAACGTTTCACTTCTGAGTTCGGCATGGGTTCAGGTGGTGCCGTTACGCTATGGCCGCCAAGAAAATTCTGGTGCTGATAGGCAGATTTGAACTGCCGACCTCACCCTTACCAAGGGTGCGCTCTACCAACTGAGCTATATCAGCGAAAACGCTTCATCAAAGTCTTACGTCAATCTGCTTTGATACTTAAATGTTTGCTAACTAAAGCCTAATACTAAGCTCTAATTAGATTATCTTGTTTGATGCGATGAGGATTTTGAATCGAGACGCGCAGTGTATGCCAATACATGAGCATCGCAGATATCAAAAGCATCGAGCTATCAAAAAGATAAGCAATGAGAGCCTGGCGATGTCCTACTCTCACATGGGGAGACCCCACACTACCATCGGCGCTGCTTCGTTTCACTGCTGAGTTCGGCATGGAGTCAGGTGGGTCCAAAGCGCTATGGTCGCCAAGCAAAATTCGGTGTGTCTTCACTTTTCAGTCAAAACACAAATCTAGAAAGCTGTTCGTTCTCGCCACAATCAACTGGCTTATTTTAAGTCCAACCCAAAACCGCTTGGGTGTTGTATGGTTAAGCCTCACGGGCAATTAGTACAGGTTAGCTCAACGCCTCACAGCGCTTACACACCCTGCCTATCAACGTCGTAGTCTACGACAACCCTTTAGAGAGCTCGAAGCTCTAGGGATGACTCATCTCGGGGCCAGCTTCGCGCTTAGATGCTTTCAGCGCTTATCTGTGCCGAACTTAGCTACCGGGCAATGCGTCTGGCGACACAACCCGAACACCAGCGGTTCGTCCACTCCGGTCCTCTCGTACTAGG
>NZ_MUET01000025.1:0-36974 GCF_001995685.1 Salinivibrio sp. IB282
CCTTCCCACCAGCCCGAGACAATCCGCTCTGGCCCCTCGCGTAAGGTGACCTTGCCAACCAGTGGCGTGGGTTGCGGCAGTAGTAAGCTTGGGCGTGGACGCGTGGGGGCCGAGGCCGTCGGTGTGGCTCGATGGTGATGAGGGACATGTTGGCTGGCCGCCTCAGGACGGTGATGATTCACATACGCTAACCGCATAACCGCCTCCTCCCCTAATCGAGCCGCCAGTGTCGCGACCAACTCATCGCGATTTTGCTCACCTTGCTGGGCGCTAAAAAGATCGGTTTGTCCGGGCTGGTGACAATCGATTTGCGAAGCCGCCACACTGACCGCAGTCATCGGCTGGCTCACTTGCCATGACGCCAGCCGTAAACGCACCAACGCCATCCAGCGCTCGAGAGCTTTCTCGCCATGCGCAGCCATTACCGGCAGGGTTTCTTCACATCCATCACGCAAGCTAAAGCCCAATGTCAGCGCAGGCGTGCAGGCACTACGCTGCTCAAGAAAGCGGCACAGCGCCGAGACGAGGTTCTCGATAATGGGCAATAAATGGGCTTGCTCACTAAGCTCAAACAATAAAACCCGTTGCTGAAAAAATTGCAGCGGTGGCTGAAAATAATTCAGCGGCGTCGGCTTATCGCCACGCACTTCGGCAAGATAATCCACCACCGAGCGGGGAAAACGTCGCGTGAGCGAAGCGGTGGGCAAGGCGATAAGCTCACCTAACCGAGAGAGGCCCAGACGCGTAAACTGGGTTTTCACCGTCTCCGGTAAAGGGGTAGCAGCCAACGGCAATTGCTGCAACGCTGCCTGCAAATGTTCGGGGTCGGTGCTGATCTTGCCCGCGTGGCCATACGCCATCAGCTCGGCGGCACGCGGCGTTTGGCCCACCCCAGCCTGATAACGGATACCACTTTCAACCAGCGTTTGAGTCACCGCCTGCCATAGCGGGGGAAACCCTTGATATAGTGCCAACATCGGTGACACGTGTAGCCATAAACCTTTAGGTGGATTAAGGCTGATTTCCGCGACCAACGGATAAAGCTGTGCGGCAAGCTGCTCAAGCGCAGACTGCTCTTTCACCGCGCAATAAGGATAGACCGCGAGCTGATGACACATAAGCGCTGCGGCCCCTAATCCCATACCGATATTCAGGCCGTGCGTGTTCGCCGCCACAGAGAGCTGCACTAAACGGCCTTCTTGCTCGCTAACCAGCCCCACCGCTTGCGCCGATGACGGCGCATAAAGACTATCTAACAGCAAGCTTGGGCAATGCAGATACAGCCACAATGACATCACGCTTGCTCCCGCTGTTGCCGTGAGGGAAAGGCAAGCAAATTCTCAGCATTGCTCGGCCAGGTCACCAACGAGGGCCATTGCTCGCGCCAATCGAGGGTAAACGGGGCCGGCGGCCATCGGCCGCGACAATAACGCACCGTGACCGTCACGCCACATGCAGAAGGCGCCAGCGCCACGCTTAAATCAACCGGCAAGGTCAATGAGTACGTCTGCTGGCGGCGCAACAGTACCACCGCACATTGGCCATGTTCGGCCGCCAGTTTTAGACGCTTCACTTGCCCCACCGTGAGCGAAGATGGCCATAGCACTACCGCCTGACACGCACCACTGCGCGCCGCTTGCTCGGCTGCCCACAGCGCATGTTGATCGCTGTCGGGATACACTAGCAAGGTGTTTTCTGTTGGATAACCTTGCTGATGCAACATTGCCGCATTAATGCCGACCGGAGGACGGATCCAGGCGATCTCTTTACCGGTAGCGCGATACAGCGCAGGCAATACTAGCCGCAGCTCACCAACGCCAAAATCACTGATGATATCCGTCACCCCTGGAGACGGGAGGCCGCCGAGGCGCTGATCAAAGGCAGTGTAACCGGTCGCTTGTTTATCGGGTAATTCCGCCATTAACGGCCGCTGACTGGCGCGCCATAGGCCGTGTTGTTGGGCTAATTGGTCGAGTGTTTTCATCATCAAAATACCTGTATATATATACAGTATATTTAATGAAGGCATCGCTGCAAGAAAAGAAAACAGCACAGAAGCGAAACAGAGAGTTTGCCATCACAACGCCCCCAAAGGGTGTAGGACCACACAGTCGCTAAGGTGTTGTTTAATAAGTTTTATTATACAGTGCAACAGGTTAGACAGGCTGGAGAGCAATAGGAAATTAAAAGACGAGGGGGTTAGCAAGACAGCTTTTACCCGACAGCAAACGGTATTATATTTCGGCGATGGGGGTATTGACGGATTGTGAAGAGGCGAGCATCACTTGGTTACGTCCACTGTCTTTCGCGCGATACATGAGAAGATCAGCGGCATGGATCAACGCATCTAACTCTAGTTGCTTTATCTCCTCCACCACATCGCTAGAAACAATCGCGCCGATACTCACGGTGACACGAATATCCGCGCCGCCAAATTCAAACACCGTCTCCGCAATATCACAGCGAATGTGATTGGCCATTTCAATTAAAGCATCTAAATCTTGGGTAGGACATAAGATACAAAACTCTTCCCCGCCTAAACGCGCCGCTGCCCCTTTTTTAACAAACCGCTTCAGGTAACTTGCCAGGTGTACTAGCACTTTATCGCCTTGCATATGCCCGTAGGTATCGTTGACCTGCTTGAAATGGTCAAGATCAATCAAAATCAACCCCATTTCCTGTTGACGGCTCAGCTTAGGTTTTAAACGGGTAAAATAGGTTTCAAGTCCACGGCGATTTAACAGCTGTGTCAAAGGATCGGTATTGGCGAACTCTAGCAAACGGGCATTGGCTCGGCGCAATGCGACCGTGCGTTTATACACCATACGTTTAAGAATAAAGATATAGGTCACCGCGCCTAACAGCATCACCAGTACAATGCTAGGAATAAGCCAAGCTGGGTAAGCCTCGACGCGCTCGGTATTGATCCACTTTTGCTTGATGCGTAACAGCTCTGCCGCAGGGATATTATCTATGCCTTCGCGTACCTCTTTTAGTAGCGCTTGATTGCCTTTGGGCACGGCCGCATAAATCGGGCGTGTGTAAAGGATTTGCTCTGCGACAAACGCAAGCGGGTTACCTTGGGTCAAAAAGTAAAAGTTTGCCGTTTGGGTATCGGCAACAAGCGCACTGATTTCGCCATCGAGCGCGGCACTAAATAGCGTTTCATTCCGCCGAAAGCGTCTTTGCTCTACATCAGGATAGTGCTCGGCTAAAAACCAAGATTCGTAACTGCCATCAACCACGCCCACCACTTTGCCTGCGGCTAAAGGATCCTTACTGACTTGCCCCGACTGATTTTCTACATAGAGTGAGCCATTAGTATTAAAAATGGGGGCCACATAGTCTAAATAGGCTTCACGTTCGGCGGACTTGAGTAGCCCCGCATGAATGCGATCACCGCCTTCTTTCATATAGGCCAGAGAATCCGACCAGTCGGCCAACATAAACTGAATCGACGTGTGATTGTATTTCGCGTAGGCCTGCCAAAAGTCAATCAATAACCCTTTGGGTTGCCCGTTACCAGGTATGTAGCTGTAGGGTTTCCATTCAGATGAGTGCGCAATAACTAAAATGTCTTTTTCTTCTGACAGATAGGCGTCGTCAGCCCATGCAAACGTACTCATATACGTGCAGGCTAGAAGCAGCATCCCTGTCAAAAGTCGAAAAGTGCGCGCAAACATTATTAGGCAGTCCATTCAAAGAGTCTTGATGGTAGATAAATTCTAAGGGAACGCAAAAGACTTAATAAAAAAGCATGATCCAGTTCAAATTGGAAGCTAGATCACATCATAAAGCGTGCAAATGGCCACTAATGGCTGATAAAAGCAGCAAAACGGAATACGTCGTATGGTAAAGATAGCAACATCAACAGATAGCGTAATCATGATAAAAATATCTTGATTCGCTGGTGCGCTGTCACCAGGTTGTAATGATTTAAATCATCAGCTGTGGTAAATTTACACGCCCCAAAGGGAGGGAAGACTGATGAGGCAGGTGCACTATTGAGTGCTTTATTGTCAATGAAGCCTTTATTGCCCGTGATCAACACAGATCACGGCAGACAATCTATACTCACGATCGATAGACAGTGACGTCACCACAGCCACCCTAGCTGCGGTAACGTCATTGAAAAATGCAAAAAATTCGCTTTCACAGCCACTTAAGTCGTAAAAGTGCGTGGTAAAATTACACTTTTGGTGTGTTGTGAGAAAGCATCAGGCTTATGTTTCAATTTTTGACCGGAGAAATGTGTCGATGAAAAAGACCAAAATCGTATGTACGATTGGCCCAAAAACCGAATCTGAAGAGATGCTTACTCAGCTTGTTGAAGCTGGCATGAACGTCATGCGCCTTAACTTCTCACACGGCGATTACCAAGAGCATGGTACGCGTATCGCTAACTTGCGTAATGTGATGAAGCAAACTGGCAAACAAGCCGCTATCTTGCTGGATACCAAAGGTCCTGAGATCCGTACGGTAAAACTGGAAGGTGGCGATGATGTGCTACTAAAAGCCGGTCAAACCTTTACCTTCACCACAGATACCTCTGTTGTGGGCAATAAAGAGCGCGTTGCCGTGACCTATGCCGGTCTGCCGCAAGATTTAAAAGCGGGTGATACAGTACTGGTTGATGATGGCCTGCTTGAGATGGAAGTACTAGAAACGACTGAAAAAGAAGTGGTTTGTAAAGTACTCAACAACGGTGAGCTGGGTGAAAACAAAGGCGTTAACCTGCCAGGCGTTTCTGTCAGCCTGCCAGCGCTGGCTGAAAAAGATAAATCGGACCTGAAGTTTGGTTGCGAGCAAGGCGTTGACTTTGTTGCGGCCTCATTTATTCGTAAGAAAGAAGACGTAGAAGAAATCCGCGAGCTATTGGCGCAAAACGGCGGTAGCGACATCAAGATCATCTCTAAAATTGAGAACCAAGAAGGTGTCGACAACTTTGACGCTATCTTGGAAGCGTCTGACGGCATCATGGTTGCTCGTGGTGACCTAGGGGTAGAGATCCCCGTTGAAGAAGTGATCTTCGCCCAGAAGATGATGATCGAAAAGTGTAACCGTGCACGCAAGATGGTTATCACTGCAACACAAATGCTGGATTCAATGATCAAAAACCCACGCCCAACCCGCGCAGAAGCCGGTGACGTGGCCAATGCCATCATGGACGGCACAGATGCAGTAATGCTGTCAGGTGAGTCGGCAAAAGGGAAATACCCATTAGAAGCGGTGAGCATCATGGCACAAATCTGTGAGCGCACAGACCGTCAAATGTCTCCAGCCCTCGGCTCTCGCCTTGATAGCGATCGCCTGCGTATCACCGAAGCGGTCTGTAAAGGCGCGGTTGATACCTCTCAAAAACTCAGTGCCCCGTTAATTGTGGTGGCGACTGAAGCGGGTAAGTCAGCGCGCTCAGTGCGTAAATACTTCCCAACCGCCAACATTGTCGCAGTCACCACGAACCCGAAAACAGCCGCTCATCTGTGTCTGACTAAAGGGGTGACACCAGTGATGATCGAAAGCATCGATAGCACCGATGAGTTCTACCGTCGTGGTAAAACCATCGCGCTAGAGTCAGGCTTAGCGAACAAAGGCGATATCGTCGTCATGGTGTCAGGTGCGCTCGTGCCATCTGGTACGACTAACACGGCCTCTGTGCACGTGCTGTAATTTAAGCACCGATAAGCAACACCTGCGCCTCGACATTGTCGGGGCGTTTTTTTATCCGCCGTTTAGTGGCATGATAAAAAAGGGACAGCAGGAAGCGCAATGAAACCAACCAAAGCACAAGAAGCCATGGCACATATTTGGGGAGCTATATTAACCCGCCAGCTCACAGTGACACCGAATGCGCATGGTCATTATTCACTCACCGTCGCCACCTTGTGCGAGCAGCTTGATTTAACCACAGCAACGGCGCGTGATGGCTTGCATTTACTCGCCATGGCCGGACGCATCAGCTACCAACCCCACCTTGGATACCAGTTAATGCCCTTAAGTCAGCCAGACTGGCAACCTCTCGCGGCTGGCATACAGGCGATGGTTGGCGCTTTCATGGATAGGCTGCCGCCTCGGTTGGATGAGCCGACCTCATTGACCCTACTGGGCTTACTGCACAGCCTACAGCATCTGCCTGCCAAGGATTATCGTGACCTCGCTGCCTTGGCGCATTGGCATCAGCAGCTTCATTACACGCTCTTTGCCGGCATCAATCCGTATCTTGCAGACGCGATACAGCCGCTTGTCGCCCAGCATTTACGCTACCTCACGCATCCCGATATCGGCTTTGAATTCGCATCCAGTTGGCAGCGCTTAATGCCAGTATTGCGCGGGCTAGTCTCTGCGCGACCGCAGGCTCATAGTCACGCTTATCAACACTACTGGCTGGGGCTTAATACTGCGGTCGGAGAAAGGCTCAGCACCTTTACCAGTGGACAATTTCTTTGAAGTGGGTTTTTATCAAGACCGCTAACGGTACCAAATAGATGGCACTAAACTTGACGGCCATCACTGCCAACGTCAAGGTGGTAAGACGTACTAAGCACTTATTGATTGTTTGTAGTAAAGGGTGACTCATCATCATTTCAGTCTAAAGCGGGATGTCTGTTCAAAAATCAGGCATTAGTTTACAAATTAATCAATAAATCGCAAGCGCCAATCACGCCTGTTATCATCACACTCCAACAGGCGGCGACTAAGCTGCTGATTTAGTGTGACGACAGAGAACAAGATGACAAAAGCATTGACGATTTTGGATATCGCCCGCTTAGCCGGGGTGGGAAAATCGACCGTATCTCGTGTGTTAAACGATGATCCACGGGTCAAAGACAGTACGCGCGAGAAAATACAAGCCGTGATTGACCAACACGGCTTTATGCCCTCCAAATCTGCACGTGCGATGCGCGCACAACGCAGTGGCGTCGTGGGTGTGATTGTGGCAAAGCTCAGCTCTAATTCTGAAAACACCGCGTTGACGGGCCTGCTCAACACCTTATATGCCAAAGGCTATGACGCCGCCATTATGGAAAGTCAGTTCTCACAACAAAAAGCCCAAGCACATCTGGATGTGCTGAAACGCCGCAATGTTGATGGGGTTATCTTTTTTGGTTTTTCTGGTTGTGATCTCAACGCGCTCGCGCCTTTCGCTCCCAACTGTGTCGTTCTGGCCGTTGATAGTGATCAATACATTAGCGTCAGCTATGACAACCAAGGCGCAGTCACACAAGTGATGGACCATTTTTATCATCAAGGATGTCGTCATATTGCCTTCTTGGGGATTGATGAGCGCGATGAAACCACCGGCCTTGCCCGCTCCGATGCCTATCAGCGTTTTTGCCAACTCCACCAACTCTCACCACAATTACATCGCTGTGAAATGCGCTTACACGCCGCCTATGACGCCACCGATGCCCTCATGAACTCACATACTGATGCGATTGTTTGTGCGTCAGACACCCTGGCGCTAGGGGTTGCCAAACGGCTACAAACCCTAAATCGTGAAGATATCGCCATTGGTGGCATCGGTAACCATGACATGCTTCGTTTCATGTTCCCGCGCGCCGTGAGTGTGGAGCTAGGTTACCATCAAGCAGGGCAACATGCGGCTGACTTGCTGCTCAAGCAGCTGGATGACGACTCTCCCGTGGTTAGCCACTGGACACAACCTTGCCACCTAGTCACTCCCTAAGCGGTGGCTCACACCAATAATCAGGCAGTTACAGATTTCTCTGTGATGGTTTTCAAACAATGGGAACGATTCCACTGATAAATTCGATAGTAGGATCCATAATTAGTGGGAACGTTACCAATAAATACCCTACAGCAATACAGGATTGCTTATGAGCCAGATAGATAAAAAAGCCATCGACCAATTGGTCACTCATATTGGCGGCAAAGACAACATCGCAACCGTTAGCCACTGTCTCACGCGTTTACGTTTCGTACTAAATGATCCAGAAAAAGCGGACGTGGCCGCGATTGAAGCGATCCCCATGGTCAAAGGCTGCTTTACCAGTGCCGGCCAATTTCAAGTCGTGATCGGCACCAATGTCGATCAAGTGTATGCCCTATTGGAAGCGCAAACCGGCGTGGAAGGCCAGTCAAAAGATGAGGCCAAACAAGCCGCGCGCCAAAATATGAGCCTAACTGAGCGTGCTATCTCACACCTCGCGGAAATCTTTGTGCCCCTTTTGCCCGCGATTATCACCGGTGGTCTGATCCTCGGCTTCCGTAATGTGATCGGCGATATCCGCATGTTCGATGGCAAAACTCTGACCGAGATCAGCGAGTTTTGGGCCACTGCTCACGGCTTTTTGTGGCTGCTTGGTGAAGCTATCTTCCACTTCCTCCCTGTCGGTGTGTGTTGGGCGACGGTGAGAAAAATGGGCGGCACCCCCATTTTGGGTATTGTTCTGGGTATTACCCTGGTATCCCCCCAATTGATGAACGCGTACCTTATCGGTAAAGAAATGCCTGAAGTGTGGGACTTTGGCTGGTTCTCAATTGAAAAAGTCGGCTATCAAGCACAGGTGATCCCGGCGATGTTTGCCGGTATGGCGCTGGCATTTATCGAAACCCAGTTAAAACGGATTATTCCAGATTACCTCTATCTTGTGGTGGTGCCGTTTGTTGCGCTGCTGACTTCCGTGATCTTGGCGCATACCCTGATTGGCCCATTTGGGCGTGAAATCGGCAACGGCGTCGCCTTCTTGGCTCGCACGGCGATGACCGGTGATTTCGCCTTTATCGGGGCAGCCCTGTTTGGCTTCCTCTATGCACCTTTGGTGATCACCGGGGTTCACCACACCACCAACGCGGTGGACTTGCAGCTGATGCAGGAAATGGGCGGCACACCTATTTGGCCGCTGATTGCCCTGTCCAACATTGCACAAGCCTCGGCGGTAGTCGGTATTATTTGGGTCAGCAAGAAAGAAAACGAGCGCGAAATTTCGGTGCCCGCGGCGATTTCCGCCTACCTTGGCGTGACAGAGCCGGCCATGTACGGGATTAACCTGCGCTACAAATTCCCGATGCTCTGCGCCATGGTTGGCTCGGCGCTAGCGGCGATTGTGTGTGGTCTTTCCGGTGTGATGGCCAACGGTATTGGTGTCGGGGGTCTACCAGGCATCTTATCTATTCAGCCACAATTTTGGGGTGTTTACGTGGTCGCGATGTTAATCGCCATCTTAGTGCCAATCGCACTCACCGCCTTTATGTATCGCCGCCAAGCCAGCAAAGGCAAATTGGCGGTCGCCTAATTCCCATTCCGTCTGCGGGGAGGGAACGCTCCCCGCTTTTTTTAGCGTTAAGAGAGACATTATGCACGCAAATCCCTGGTGGAAAACGGCCACCATTTATCAGATTTATCCAAAGAGCTTCCGTGATACCACACAAACAGGGACAGGTGATCTGCCAGGCATTATCGAAAAGCTGGACTACTTTTCGACCTTGGGCATCGACGCGTTATGGCTAACCCCCATTTATGTATCGCCACAAGTCGATAACGGCTACGACATTGCTGACTATTACGCGATTGATCCTAGCCTAGGCACCATGGACGACTTCGACACCTTGCTCGCCGAAGCGCACAAACGCGATATCCGTATCATCATGGATATTGTGATTAACCACACCTCAACCGAGCACCCTTGGTTTCAATCAGCACTTGCCAGCAAAGACAGCCCCTATCGCGACTATTACATCTGGAAAGATCCGGTTAACGGCGGAGCCCCAAACAACTGGCAATCAAAATTTGGCGGCAGCGCCTGGCAATGGCATGAACCGACCGGCCAGTATTACCTCCACTTATTTGCCACCGAACAGGCCGATCTTAACTGGGAAAATCCAGCGGTGCGGGAGGCCGTCAAAGAGGTGATGGCGTTTTGGGCCGAAAAAGGCGTGGATGGCTTTCGCCTCGATGTGATCAATTTGATCTCCAAAGATCAGTCGTTCCCCGACGATCACCAAGGCGATGGTCGCCGCTTTTATACCGACGGTCCCCGCGTTCACGACTACTTGCAAGAAATTAGCCGCGACATTTTCCAGCGTTACGGCTGCGTCACTGTAGGCGAGATGTCTTCGACCACCTTGGAGCATTGTCAGCAATACTCCGCGCCAGATGGCAAAGAGCTCTCCATGGTGTTTAACTTCCACCACTTAAAAGTCGATTATCCCGGTGGTGAAAAGTGGCGACTGGCACCGTTTGACTTCTTGGCCCTAAAACAGCTTTTCCGTACTTGGCAGCACGGCCTACATAATCAAGGTTGGGGCGCACTGTTTTGGTGTAACCACGACCAACCGCGTGTAGTCAGCCGCTTTGGTGATGATCGCCATCATCGCGTTGCCTCCGCCAAGATGCTCGCCACCGCGATTCATATGCAGCAAGGCACGCCTTATGTGTATCAAGGGGAAGAAATTGGTATGACCAACCCTGGCTATCAGCGTATTGATGACTATCAAGACGTCGAAAGCCGCAACATGCACCGTCTGCTGTGCGACCAAGGCATGCCTGAAGGGGAAGTGTTGGCCATTCTCGCTGCACGCTCACGCGACAATTCACGCACGCCCATGCAGTGGAACAGCTCAGCAAACGCCGGTTTTACTCAAGGCACACCCTGGCTAAAACCTGCGCCTAACTATGTTGACGTCAATGTCGACACCGCACTGGCGGATAAAGACTCGGTGTTCTATCACTACAAGCGGCTGATTTCCCTACGTAAAACCTTACCCGTGATCCGTGAGGGAGATTATCAGGACTTGCTGCCTGACCACCCACAATTGCTCGCGTATCGTCGCGACAACGGTGATAGCCAACTGGTAGTAGTGTGTAACTTTTATGGCGAACCGGTCACAGCGACCTTGCCTATCGCCCCTGCTCCGAACGCAGACTTGGTGAGCCATAATTACCCAGAAGCCAAGCCATTGATGCCAGAAATGCAACTGGCACCCTATGAAGCCTTGGTGTATTTGATTAATCCCGCTTAACCGACACAAAAATGGCACGCCTTGGCGTGCCATTTTTCTACCACGATCAGTTGCTTTGGTTACTGGCGCAGCGCTCTTTCGCCGCGAGCAATGCCCACCACACCACTGCGTGCCACTTCAATGATCTCGGTAATTTCACCCACCGCGCGAATAAAGGCATCCAGTTTGTCACTGTCACCGGTCAACTGCACGGTGTAAAGCGAGTTCGTGACATCGACAATCTGCCCGCGGAAAATATCGGCGGTACGTTTTACCTCCGCGCGGGCAAAGCCGCTGGCTTTCACTTTCACCAACGCCAGTTCACGCTCAATGTGCTCGCTCTCGGTGACATTGCTCACTTTCAGCACATCAATCAGCTTGTGCAGGTGCTTTTCGATTTGCTCGCGGTCCGCGTCGCTCACCACCGAGGTGGTGATATTCAAGCGCGACAAGGTCGCGTCATCGGTCGGTGACACCGTGAGCGACTCAATGTTGTAGCCACGCTGAGAGAATAAGCCCACTACCCGCGATAAAGCTCCCGGCTCGTTTTCCATTAAAACCGATACAATACTGCGCATTAGGTTCTCTCCGTTTTGCTCAACCACATTTCATTCATCGCCCCACCGCGTACCTGCATTGGATACACGTGCTCGGTCTCATCGACATTAATATCGACAAAGACTAAGCGATCTTTCATTGCCAGTGCCTTTTCTAGGCCAGCTTCCAGCTCAGACGGATGATTAATGCGCATCCCTACATGCCCATAGGCCTCAGTGATCGCCGCAAAGTCCGGCACCGAGTCCATATAAGAGTGCGAGTGGCGACCTTGATAAATCATATCCTGCCATTGTTTCACCATCCCGAGGAAACGATTGTTGAGGTTGACGATCACCACCGGAATGTCGTATTGCAACGCTGTCGACAGCTCCTGAATATTCATTTGAATACTGCCATCACCGGTGACACACACCACCTGCGCGTCCGGTAGCGCAAACTTCACCCCCATGGCAGCGGGAAGCCCAAAGCCCATGGTGCCCAAGCCGCCGGAGTTAATCCAACGGCGTGGTTTATCAAACGGATAATAAAGCGCGGCAAACATTTGATGTTGGCCGACGTCTGACGTCACATAGGCCTCGCCATGAGTGAGGCGGTACAAGGTTTCAATCACCTGCTGTGGTTTAATCCGCTCAGGATCGGCGACATACTGCAAACACTGACGCTCACGCCAAATCTGAATATTGTGCCACCAGGTGCTGATCGCATCGCTGTCATTGCTGCCACCTTGCTCCACCAGCAGCTTGACCATGCTATTTAATACCGCATCCGCCGAGCCAACGATGGGAATATCCGCGGCGACGGTTTTAGAGATGGTGGAAGGGTCCACATCAATGTGCATGATGGTGGCATCGGGGCAGTATTTTTCTAAATTATTGGTAGTGCGATCGTCAAAACGGACACCAATACCAAAAATTAGATCGGCTTGGTGCATCGCCATGTTCGCTTCGTAGGTGCCATGCATGCCCAGCATGCCCAGCGAGTGTTCATGGGTACCGGGAAACGCCCCTAGCCCCATCAAGGTGCTGACGACGGGAATGTTTAGGCTTTCTGATAATTGACGGATTTGTTCACCACAGTCGGCCATGATGGCGCCGCCACCGACATACAGCACCGGCTTTTTCGCCGCTAACAGCACTTTTAAACCACGCTTTATCTGCCCTTTGTGTCCCGAGGTGGTCGGGTTGTAAGAGCGCATGCGCACACTGTCAGGGTACTGATATGGATGCTTTTGTGCCGGGTTCAGCATGTCTTTGGGAATATCGACCACCACAGGGCCAGGACGTCCCGTCGCGGCAAGATAAAAGGCTTTTTTTACAATGTTGGGAATATCTTCGGCGCGTTGAACTAAAAAGCTGTGTTTCACCACAGGACGAGAAATCCCCACCATGTCGCACTCTTGAAAGGCATCATTGCCAATCAAGCTACTCATCACCTGCCCAGAAAAAACCACCATGGGAATTGAGTCCATGTAGGCGGTGGCGATACCGGTAATCGCATTGGTTGCCCCTGGGCCTGAAGTCACCAGCACCACGCCTACTTCACCGGTTGCGCGTGCGTAACCATCCGCCATATGCACGGCCGCTTGTTCGTGACGCACTAACACATGATCAATACCACTTTTTTCATGCAATGCATCGTAAATATCCAGCACCGACCCGCCTGGATAGCCAAAAATATGTTTTACGCCTTGATCGATCATGGAGCGCACGATCATCTCGGCACCAGATAACATTTCCACTCTACGCCTCCCTGTTTGCATAGTTAGGACTTACTTTTAGCCTAATCCAGCTCCTTACACTTGGATGTACTGGTGGTGTGATCACACGGACATCAAAACCAAATACTGGCGGTAAGGTAGCGTTAGATTGTCATTTGGCCTGCTTCGAATGAAGCTGCAATCAATGTAACGTTTTATTTGCAAAGCTGTCTATTAGCTAATCAGTATTTACATTTTTAATCTAAATGTTGAGTGAATGTTGCTGATTTACGCTGACCAAGGGGGATGAAATTGGAAACATCCACTATAAAATCGCCACTTTGCCAGATTTGCTATCCAGACATGAGGAGAAAAGAGGGGGAAAAGGCATAAAAATATCAGGAAAAAAGGAAGATTCTCAGCCATGAGAAATCTTCCTCGCTTTGGTACACCAAACTAACGCTGATACATCGTATTAATGTGATCTTGGTAACGTGAAAGGATCACTTTACGACGCAACTTCATGGTTGGCGTAAGTTCACCACTGTGCATACAAAAGCCCTGTGGCAACAAGGTAAAGCGTTTGACTTGCTCAAATTTGGCCAATTCATGTTGCAAGCTCTGTAAACGCTTTTCAAACAAAGCCACCACATCAGAATGTTTCAACAGCTCTTTGCGATTTTGATATTCGATGTTAGCCGTTCGCGCCCACTCCTCTAAGGCATCAAAGCAAGGCACAATCAAGGCAGAGACAAAATGACGTGCCTCGGCCACCACCGCAATCTGATCGATAAAATGATCACGCACCAAAGCGCCTTCTACCCGCTGTGGTGCTATATACTTACCGCCTGACGTTTTCATCAGCTCTTTGATTCGGTCCGTGATAAATACATTGCCGTGAGCATCGAGATACCCCGCATCGCCGGTTTTCAAAAAGCCATCCGCGGTAAAGGTGGCCGCCGTCGCATCGGGCTGATTGAAGTAGCCACGCATCACCATCGGCCCACGCACTTGAATTTCATTATCCTCACCGATGCGCAATTGGGCGCCGGGCATCGGAGAACCAATCGACTGGGGGTCAAAGCAGGTATCATCCCAACAAGACACGGTGGCCGTGGTTTCGGTCATGCCATAACCGAGCTTCACGTTAATACCGATTGCATGGAAAAACGCGCCAATGTCAGGGTCAAGACGCGCCCCACCGCATGGCATCAAGCGCATCTTACCACCCAGTAGCGCACGCAGCTTACTGAGCACCAGCTTGTCGGCCAACGCCAATTGCCATTGCTGACGCCGCGACAGTGATTGGCCAGCGCGTAACTGACTGGCATGACGCTCGCCTTGGCGCAGGGCCCAACGGAATAAATGCGGTTTAACGCCAGTGGCTCGACTGAGTTTGTCGTGAATAGCACCATGGATTTTTTCGTAAAAACGCGGCACTGCACACATCACCGTCGGTTTGACCTCGGCCAATGCCTCACGCACCTGAAGCGGGCTGGAGAGGTAGCAATTGACCGCCCCGCGGTGAAGCACGTAATAGCTCCATGCGCGCTCAAACACATGGGAAAGCGGCAAAAAGGCCAAGGACACGTCATCCGGTCTTAATGCCAAGACTTGATCATGCACCTCCAACTGCGCCGCGATATTGGCATAATCCAGCATCACTCCTTTCGGATCGCCCGTGGTGCCGGAGGTATAAATCAAGGTGGTCAGATCGTCCATGCATCGTGCGTCAATGCGCGCCTCTAATTCGGCTTGGTAGCCACGATCGTCTTGCAATAACCAACTGGCCCAATCCCACACCTTGGGGTGCGTTGGAGCCGTCGTCTCTTGGCTTAGGGCGATCACCCCTTTGACATTAGGACAGTGTTCGAGAGCAGCCACCGCGATCTCTCGTTGTTCGTCACCGACGAAAACCCATTGCACGTCCGCATTATTGATAATGTGTGCCGCTTGCTGAGCGGTGCTGGTGGCGTAAATCGGCACAGGTACGGCGCGAATTTGCAATGCGGCGTAATCTAACATTGCCCACTTTTCGCTGTTCGGCGCAAAGATAGCGATGGTTTGTTGAATCTCACACCCGGCATTTAACAAACAGCGTGACAGCTGATCGATTCGCTCGCCCATTTGACGCCAGCTGAGGCTTGCCCACTGTGACTGTTGCTGAAAACGAATGGCTTCGCGTTCACCTTGGGCGCGAATCTGCTCGCGGATGCGAGTAACGATATGGTTTTGGGTGTTCACTGTCTCTCTCTTGGTTCGCATTTTTGGCGAACACATGTACGCTCAATAATGACAGCGAGTGTACCGAGCGCACGACCAAACTCAAGAAAAATTGAGTGAATGCTCTAGCGAAAGTGTAAAAACGTGATTCAACCTTGTGGAAGCGGCTGATCGACGCACGTACCGCACAGCGCGCTACCGAATCAAGCGTTGCAACCTAAGTGGGTGTGGATCCATACGTATTGAGGAGCGATTAAAGTCCAAAATCGACTCCTCAACTGTTTCTGGGTAATCCACCTGAGCCCATAGATGGTGAAACAGGCTACGTGTCTGACTTAGCTCGCCTTTCACCAGCCATTCCGCCAATGCTTGGGCTACATCTGGGTAGCCAATTGCGCCCACCGCCGGTGCCTGCAACCATTCACGTACCGCACTCGCATCCAAGCTATCCATACTATGTGCTAGCCCAAGCTGAGAAAGTGTGGCGACATTACTCAACTGTTCAAACTGACCAGACAATGGCTTTAAAAGGAGCTTTTTCCCTAGGCTTAACGCCTCGGAAGGGAGTTCAAATCCCCCATTGGCAAATCACGCCCTGGCACTGATTTAGCGCTGTGTGAAAGCTTTCTTTGCCTAAGGGCATGAGCGTTAGGTTTTCACGCTGATAGGGCGCATTAACCTCGGGGTGAAAGCAGATAAAAGGTTGGCTGAAGCGCAACAACAACTCACTCACCGCAGATAAAGATTCAAAGGGAAGATACACCAGCACCGCCCTCTCCGCAGCCGGCGGTGTCACCGCTTTATCTACCGGAGTGGTATCAATAATCGGAGGTAAGATCGGTTGGTTAAAGTGATACCAGTGCAAGCCAATGGCATAGTCTGTTGGAGCAAAATAACGCATGATCATGCGATTGATCAGCGTTTCTCCATGTTTGGGCACCGCGTGAGAAAACGCCGCTTGGTGGCTGATCGCCACCGATGGTACCCCTTGCTGGCGCGCCGCCCACGCACTGATGGGTTCAAAATCAGAGATGACCTTATCGTAGCCTGATACATCAAGCTGGCGAATATCGCGTCGTAGCTGCGCCAAGTGATTGTGTCGCGCGGTGGCGAGCATATCAATTTTGCCATCACGGCTGACAAAGCTCATCCCAGTAAATGTGCGATAATCGCCAAATGGCGCCATATCAAAATAGCGCTCGGCAGGCCGCCCGGAAAAAACAAAATCGACGTCGACATCGTATCCGGCCAAGGCACGCGCCATCGCACGGGCACGCGATATATGCCCATTACCGGTTCCCTGAACACCGTATAAAAGCTTCATTAAATACCTGTTATTCCGTAAAGATCGAAAGTGATACTGTGTGCCAACGTCGCGCACATCAGCCCTAATCCAGCGCCCACCACGATATCGCTCACAAAGTGCACGCCCAGTAGCACGCGCGAAATACCGATTAGGCTGGCCCAAATGAACACCAAAAGGGTTAACGAAGGGAAGAAGGTGCTCAGCAATGAGGCCATGAGAAAAGCGGCGGCCGTATGGCCTGATGGCATACTGTAAAGATCGGAAGGCGTGATAAAGGCGGGCAACTGCGAAGGGCGTGCGCGCCGAAAGCTGCGTTTAAGTACCCAGTAAATCGGCAGCTCGATGGCAAAAGCCGTCAGTCCGGTGAGCAAAAACCAGAGCCCGACCGCCTCATGAAGCCACCAAGCCGTGAAGCCAATCACCAAATAGAGGGGGCCGTCACCGGAACGGGAAACGGCACGGGCTATTTTTGCTGTGCCAGCGCTAAAGCGATGCGATAGACAAAAGGTCGACACCGTGTGATCGAAGCGTTGAATCGCGGTAAAGCTTCTCATCCTGCCTCCCAATGCGGCGAGCTGATGGTTAAACTCTAGTCAGCCGGTATGACAGGTCGGTGACGTTATTGGGTCATCTCGATGAATTTACGTCGCCGCTTGATCTCAGGGACGTTGGGACAAGTAAAAATAATGAATACTGGATAAAGCCGCGCCAGAGCACAGCACAAAAATCTAACTTTTAGTTTTAAATCCAGTTTAATTAACCAGTTTTTTACCTTTGTATTGCGCAGAAAACGGGTTTTGTTTTTTTCAGATTGACGCTTTCCCCATCGCTCTGTTATTTCTGGTAACAGAATATTTACTGACGGATATCAGCATGACACTGTTTCACCTACGCCTCATCCTCCTTCTTATCGTGACCCAGTCGCGCGGGTAGGTTTTGGGCAGAAAACAGTGAATGCCAAATCTCAAAAACCCGCGCCAGACGCGGGTTTTTTTGTATCTAACGTCGCCAAAATAACATCAAACGCCAATTAAAGAGCCCTTCAAAGCGGCCAGCAAACACAACAGGGAGTCACCCATGAGCGAGAACAGCCAAGTCATTCTGTTTGATACCACCTTACGCGACGGCGAGCAGGCGCTGTCCGCCAGTTTAACCGTCAAAGAGAAATTGCAGATCGCCCAAGCCTTGGACCGCATGAAGATAGACATTATTGAAGCCGGTTTTCCTGTCTCCTCACCGGGTGATTTTGAATCCGTGCGCACTATCGCCGAGCATATGCAACATGCGCGCGTTTGTGCCTTGTCTCGCGCGGTCCCCAAAGACATCGATGTGGCCGCCGAGTCCCTCAAAGCCGCGGACGCCTTTCGTATCCACACCTTTTTATCCACCTCGACCATCCATGTAAAAGACAAGCTTCGCCGCAGCTATGATGACGTGGTCGAGATGGGGGTACGCGCCGTCAAACATGCGCGCCAATACACCGACGATGTAGAGTTTTCCTGCGAAGATGCCGGGCGCACCCCGATTGATAATTTATGCCGTATGGTCGAAGCGGCGATTGATGCCGGCGCGACCACGGTCAATATTCCCGATACCGTCGGCTACACGGTTCCCAGTGAATTCGGCGATATCATTGCGACCTTGTTTAACCGCGTGCCTAATATCGACAAAGCGGTGATTTCTGTCCATTGCCATGATGATTTAGGGATGTCGGTCGCCAACTCTATTGCCGCGGTGCAAGCTGGCGCACGCCAAGTGGAAGGCACTATCAATGGTATTGGCGAGCGCGCTGGTAACTGCGCGCTGGAAGAAATTGCGATGATTTTAAAAACCCGCGCCGACTTGTTAGGTGTAGAAACAGGGTTGAACCACACCGAAATTACCCGCACCAGCAAGTTGATTAGCCAGCTTTGCAACATGCCTATTCAGCCCAATAAAGCCGTCGTCGGCGCCAATGCCTTTAGCCACTCCTCCGGTATCCACCAAGATGGCATGCTGAAAAACAAAAACACCTACGAAATTATGACGCCAGAGTCGATTGGTTTGGGCAAAAAAGCGCTTAACCTGACCAGTCGCTCCGGCCGTGCCGCGGTGAAAAGCCATATGGATAACCTTGGCTACAGCGAACAAGACTACGATTTAGACACCTTGTATCAGTCATTCTTACAGCTGGCGGATCGCAAAGGTCAGGTATTCGATTACGATTTAGAAGCCTTGATGTTCTTCAATAATCTTAAAGAAGAGGACGACTTTTATAAGCTGAACTATTTGGGCGTGCAATCGGGCAGCTTAATGGCAACCACCAGCATCAAGTTGCAATGTGGCGATGAAGAGAAGCACGAAGCAGCCACTGGCAACGGCCCCGTCGATGCGCTGTATCAGTGTATTTACCGCATTACCGATTATGATATTGAGCTGGATAAATTTGACCTGACCGCCAAAGGGGAAGGGGAAGATGGCCTCGGCCAAGCTGACATCATTGCCAACTACAAGGGTCGTAAATATCACGGCACCGGGGTGTCAACCGACATCATCGAGGCCTCAGGCGAAGCGTTATTGCATGTGATCAATGCCATCTATCGCGCCGACAAAATCGCTCAGATTAAGGAACAATCCCACTTGAAACAGGAGACAGTATAACCATGGCCAGCGCACACCAGATTGCACTCTTACCCGGCGACGGTATCGGCCCCGAAGTCATGACGCAAGCCGAGAAGGTGCTTGATGCAGTTAGCGAGCGATTCTCACTCACTTTGGAGCGTCAGCATTATCCGGTGGGGGGAGCCGCGATTGACGCCCATGGCTCGCCGCTGCCCGAGCAGACCTTGGCGGGATGTGAAAAAGCCGATGCGATTTTATTTGGTTCAGTGGGCGGCCCAAAGTGGGAGCATTTACCGCCCACTGAGCAACCGGAGCGCGGTGCCTTGCTGCCGTTACGCAAGCACTTTGGTCTTTTTTGTAATTTGCGTCCGGCGCAAATCCATACCGGTCTCGAAGGCTTTTGCCCACTGCGCGCCGATATTGCCGACCAAGGCTTTAACATCGTGGTGGTGCGAGAGCTGACCGGCGGGATTTATTTTGGTGAGCCCAAAGGGCGCGAAGGCGAAGGCCGCGAGGAAAAAGCGTTTGATACCGAGGTTTATCATCGCTATGAAATTGAGCGTATCGCCCGTATCGCCTTCCAGTCGGCTCAGTTGCGTAACAAGCAAGTGTGCTCAATCGATAAAGCCAATGTGTTGCAAAGCTCGATGCTGTGGCGTGAAGTCGTGGAAGAGGTGGCCAAGGACTATCCAGATGTCCACTTAAGCCATATGTATATCGACAACGCCACCATGCAGCTGATTAAAGGCCCATCGCAATTTGATGTGATGCTGTGCTCGAATATTTTCGGCGACATTATTTCGGATGAATGCGCAATGATCACAGGCTCAATGGGCATGCTGCCATCCGCGAGCTTAAACGCGAGTAAATTTGGTTTGTATGAGCCCGCCGGCGGCTCTGCCCCCGATATCGCGGGGAAAAATATCGCCAACCCGGTCGCACAAATTCTCTCCGCCGCGTTGATGTTGCGCTACTCGTTAGGCGAAGAAGACGCAGCCTGTGCGATTGAGCATGCAGTCAGCCAAGCACTGGCGGCCGGTGAGCTGACCGCCGACCTGGCAGGCAACCATCCTGCATTGAGTACTGAACAAATGGGCGATCGTATCGCCGCCTATATCCGCCAAGGCGCAGAATAATTACCCGTAAGGATACGAGCTATGTCGAATGCAAACACTCAGCAAGGCGCCAAGACCTTGTATGAAAAAATCTATCAAGCCCATGTGGTCACCGAGCAGCCGGGCGAAGCGCCACTGCTGTATATCGATCGTCATTTGGTGCACGAAGTGACTTCCCCACAAGCCTTTGATGGCCTGCGGGAAAAAGGGCGTCCGGTGCGCCAAGTGAGCAAAACCTTCGCTACCATGGATCACAATGTCTCCACCGAAACCAAAGACATTCACGCGTCTGGAGAAATGGCGCGCATCCAAATGGAGACGCTAGCCAAAAACTGCGACGAATTTGGCGTCACCCTGTACGAACTAAATCACCCTTACCAAGGCATTGTCCATGTGATGGGCCCCGAGCTTGGCATTACCCTGCCCGGCACCACCATCGTCTGTGGTGATTCGCACACCGCGACGCATGGTGCCTTCGGCTCCCTCGCCTTTGGTATTGGCACCTCAGAAGTCGAACACGTACTCGCCACCCAAACGCTTAAGCAATCCCGCGCCCGCACGATGAAAATTGAAGTCTCGGGCAAAACTGCCCCCGGGATCACCGCCAAAGATATTGTTCTCGCGATTATTGGTAAAGTCGGCCACGCAGGCGGCACCGGACATGTGGTGGAATTTTGCGGGGACGCGATCACCGCCTTGTCGATGGAAGGACGTATGACGGTCTGCAACATGGCCATCGAATTAGGCGCCAAAGCTGGCCTTATCGCGCCGGACGACACCACCTTTGCCTATTTAAAAGACAAGAAATTTGCTCCTAAAGGCGAGCAATGGCAGCAAGCGGTCGCTTACTGGCAAACTTTGCACTCGGACGCCGATGCACAGTTTGATCGCGTGGTCACCCTCGATGGCAGTCAAATCCATCATCAAGTCACTTGGGGCACTAACCCCGGCCAAGTGGTCAGTGTGCATGATACCGTGCCCGCCCCTGAGACAATGACCGATCCGATAGAGCGCCACTCAGCAGAGCGCGCGCTAAAATACATGGGACTGGCACCGGGACAAGCCATCAACCAAATCAGCATTGATAAGGTCTTTATCGGCTCTTGCACCAACTCACGGATTGAGGACATGCGCGCGGCCGCCGCGGTCGCCAAAGGAAGACGCGTGGCAGATAGCGTCCATGCCATGGTGGTGCCTGGATCCGAGCAAGTGCGCGCCCAAGCAGAGCAAGAAGGGCTGGATGTGATTTTCCGCGAGGCGGGCTTTGAGTGGCGCTTACCCGGCTGCTCAATGTGTTTGGCGATGAACAACGATCGCTTGGGCCCCAAAGAGCGCTGCGCGTCCACCAGCAACCGTAACTTTGAAGGCCGCCAAGGCCGTGAAGGCCGCACCCACTTGGTCAGCCCGGCGATGGCCGCCGCCGCTGCTATCGCGGGTCATTTTGTCGACGTTAACCAATTATAAGGAGGCCTTATGTCAGGCATACACACTCACACCGGCATTGTTGCTCCATTGGATGCGGCGAACGTCGATACCGATGCGATCATTCCCAAACAGTTTTTGCAAAAAGTCACCCGTACTGGCTTTGGTCAGCACCTGTTTTACGATTGGCGCTTTTTAGACGATGCGGGCAAGCAACCGAACCCCGAGTTTGTGCTTAACCAAGCGCGCTACCAAGAGGCAAGCGTGCTACTCACCCGCGAGAATTTTGGCTGTGGCTCGTCACGCGAACATGCCCCCTGGGCGCTGGATGATTACGGCTTTAAAGTGATTATCGCCCCCAGTTTTGCCGATATTTTCTATGGCAACTGTATCAACAACCAAATGGTACCGGTGACCCTTGAAGAAGCCCAAATCGATGCTTTATTTGCGTATGTAGCCGAAAATGAAGGCGCGACGGTAACCCTGGATTTGCCCGCCCAAACCATTCGAGCCGGTGAGCACTGCTTTAGCTTCCAAATGGATGATTTTCGTCGTCATTGCCTGTTGGAAGGCTTAGATAGCATTGGCCTCACCCTACAGCACGATGCTGAGATCTCGCGCTTTGAGCAGCGCATCCCGGACTTTTTGTCATAAATCCCCGCTTTAGCCCACTTCACCAATAAGCGCGATCCTCGCCGCGCTTATTGGTCAAGCCCCACTTTTTTCCATTCACCATGAAACCAACAACGCATTTGCTTGGTCTAGTCTGAAAATAAGGCTTGCTGAAAATAAGGACGGGCAATGCAAAAACGTTTGATACTTCTATTCTGTATGGTTTTTCCGCTGTTTAGCCAAGCGGCCCCCAAAGCAGAGTATTGGGCGATGTGGGATGCCCATAACCCTGACAGCCAGGCAACCTTCACTCATCACACTTGGCAAGTATTGCTCGATAAGTATTTGCAGGCTCAAGGGCAGCAAACCTTATTTAACTATGCGGCGGTCACCGACGCTGACAAGAAAGCCCTCGATCATTATATCCGCATGCTCACCGCGCGCGACCCGCGCACCCTGACCAAAAACGAACAATACGCGTATTGGGTCAACCTTTACAATGCGGTCACCGTAAAACTGATTATCGCCGAGTACCCGGTCAGTTCCATCACCAAGCTCGGTGGATTATTTAGCTTTGGCCCATGGGATGATGAGGTGGTCACGGTGGCAGGTGAACCCCTTACCTTGAATGATATTGAGCACCGCATTCTACGCCCACTATGGCAAGATCCGCGTACCCACTATGCGGTTAACTGTGCCAGTTTGGGTTGTCCAAACCTGCAACCTAAGGCCTTCCAAGCAAACGCGCTTGAGGCACAGCTCGAACAAGCGGCCTATCGTTTTATTAATAGCGACAAAGGGGTAAGTCAGCAAGGCGATCAGTGGCAGCTTTCTTCTATCTATGAGTGGTTTGAGGCTGATTTTGGTGGCGATAAGCAAGGCGTGATCGCTCACATAAACCAGTATCGCGATATTCCATTGCCACAAGAGGCAACATTGGAATACGACTACAACTGGGACCTTAACCAACTCGCTGACTAAAAGGCTTGGTTAACTCTAAGCCAATCAGTACAATGGCTTGGTACTCATTGGGGAGCCTCATGGCTGAGATTGCGCACTGCGCTAGACCCATCGAACCTGATCCAGCTAACACTGGCGTAGGGATTGAGACTTGATGTTGCCATCAACTTGCCTCAACACCCACGCCCAACTTAGGAGCGTGCTGTGAAAGTTTTTACCTCTGTTCTCACTCTGATTTCTCTGTCGCTGTTATCACTCAGTGCCCGCGCCGTGGACCCACTCACCGTGTATACCTATGACTCCTTTATCGCCGAATGGGGCGCAGGGCCCAAAATCAAAGCCGAATTTGAAAAACAGTGCGATTGCCAACTGGAATTCGTGTCTCTCGATGATGGCGCCGCTTTGCTCAATCGCCTACGCATTGAAGGGGAAACCACCCAAGCCGATATCGTACTCGGGATGGATACCAATTTAATGAAAGAAGCAGAGCGCAGCGGCATTGTCGCTGAGCATGCGGTCAATACTGAGCGCCTGCAAGTGCCTGGCGGGTGGGACAACAACTACTTTATCCCTTACGATTACGGCTATTTTGCCTTTGTGTATGACACTACCCGCTTGCTCGATCCGCCCAAAAGCCTCAAAGCCTTGATTGAAGAGCGCGACGATATCAGTGTGATTTACCAAGATCCGCGCGTCTCAACCGTCGGCCAAGGCTTAATGCTCTGGATCCAAAAAGTGTATGGCGATGATAACCAACAAGCATGGCGCGAACTGGCTGACAACACCATTACCGTGACCAAAGGCTGGACCGAGGCGTACAACATGTTCCTTAACAAAGAAGCCGACATGGTGCTTTCTTACACCACTTCACCGGCCTATCACCGGGTTGCCGATGAGGACGACCGCTTTGCCGCTGCCATGTTTGAAGAAGGCCACTACATGCAAATCGAAGTGGTGGCAAAATCAGCCTACACGGATCAACCGGAACGTGCAGACGCGTTTTTACAATTTATGCTCAGTGATGCAGCTCAGTCTGTGCTCCCAACCACGCAGTGGATGTATCCGGTAACCGATGTCAACCTGCCTGATGCCTTCTACACCTTAGACAAGCCGGAGGAAAGCCTGCTATATCAGCCTGATGAAGTGATGGGCAATCGCCAGCAATGGGTGCGTGACTGGCAAACCGCGCTGGTTGAATAGCCAAGATGCTCAACCCTTCTCGAACCTGGCCGGGCAGTATGGCGGCCAGCTTAGTCGTGGTTTTGATTGGCAGCGCACTCTGGGCGCTGTTCTCTCACAGCCACGACCTAGTGCTCACCGCGTTGTGGCAAGATACCTACCTGCGCCATGTCACCTACTTTAGCTTTAAGCAGGCGACCTTATCTGTGATGCTCAGCGTTGGGCTTGCGATACCCGTCGCCCACGCCCTGTATCGCCGGCAGTTTCCAGCCAAGGCATGGCTGCTTAAGCTATTTGCCATGACCTTGGTGCTACCGGTATTGGTGGGGGTATTTGGACTGGTTGCCATCTATGGCCGCAGCGGCTGGATTGCGCAAGCCTTCGCGCACTTTGATGCGACGATGCCGTTTTCTATTTATGGTTTAAGTGGCATTTTGCTCGCGCATGTGTTTTTTAATCTGCCATTTTCCGCCCAACTCATGGTGCAAGCGTTAGAGGGGATCCCCGCTGATCAACGTCGTCTTGCTACCCAGCTAGGGCTGAAAGGCTGGCAGCGCTTTAAGCATTTAGAATGGCCGTATTTACGCCAAAGCTTGCCTCATATCGTCGGGCTGGTGTTTATGTTGTGCTTTACCAGCTTCGCCACCGTGATGGCACTGGGCGGTGGGCCGAAAGCCACCACAATAGAGCTGGCCATTTACCAAGCCATTCATTTTGATTTCGATTTACAAACGGGTGCTGTCCTTGCGCTTTGGCAAATGCTGTTATGTGGCGCCATCGCATTTACCGTGCAAACTTTGACGCGCCCGCTGCCGAGTACGCCCAGTGAAGTGCTGCCTCTTCCCGCCTCTTTGGATAGCCGAGCCGCCAAATGCTGGGACAGTTTATGGATTGGCCTCGTTTTGCTACTGGTGTTACCGCCACTGGGCGTGGTGATTGCACGTGGGCTCAACCCCAGCGCATTAGCAGTACTCGGCGATGGCGCACTGTGGCAGGCGACACTGCACTCCCTCGCCATTGCCTCAGGGGCAACCAGCTTTGCCTTTGTGCTTGCAGCCGCAGTGATCCTCGCTAGCCGCCACTGGCGCTTACACGGACGCAAAAAACAGGCGGATGGGATAGAAACGCTAGGAGCCATTATCCTGGTGGTCCCGAGCATCGTGCTCAGCACCGGGCTTTTTTTGCTGTTTCGCCAGTTTAGCGACGTATTCAGTTTAGCGCTGTGGCTAGTGATGGCGGTGAACGCCCTGATGGCGCTGCCTTATCTCATAAAAGTATTAAGTGCCCCCGCGTTTCAGGTTGCCCAGTCTTACCATAATCTGTGCGCCACCTTAGGCGTAAGAGGCATCACGCGTTTACGTCTGATCGAATGGGACTGTTTACGTGCACCGATTGCACGCGGTGTCGCGGTGAGTTTTGTGTTATCGATGGGTGATCTCAGTGCGATAGCCCTATTTGGCAGCCAAAACTTTCAAACCCTGCCCCTGTATTTATTTCGCTTAATGGGCAGTTACCAAATGGAAGCCGGTGCTGCTGCAGCGATGCTGTTACTGCTCACCAGCTTGGGATGTTATGCCCTGCTTACGCGCCTTATCCAATGGAGACACGCATGTTAACGCTTTCCAATGTCCATTACCGTTACCAGCAAGATTGGATGATCTTTGATGCCAAGATAGCGCCGGGGGAGATTGTGGCTGTGCTCGGCCCAAGCGGGGCGGGAAAGAGCACATTGTTATCCTTGATTGCCGGGCTGATCGCGCCAGATAGTGGCGAGATCACCATTGATGGCAAGCCCGTCACCACGACGCCCGCCCACCAGCGACCATTGTCTATCTTGTTTCAAGAGCACAACGTCTTTACTCACTTGTCGGTATTCGACAATATGGCCATTGGCTTGTCGCCATCACTGAAACTCACCGCTTCCCAGCGTGACAGCATTCACCAGGCGGCCCACGCCGTGGGTTTAAATGACTATCTGCCACGTCTGCCCGGTCAACTATCAGGTGGCCAACGCCAACGCATCGCCTTGGGTAGAAGCATCGCACGTAACCAGCCTTTATTGCTGCTCGATGAGCCCTTTTCAGCGCTCGACCCTGCGCTAAAAAAGGATATGCTGGCATTGGTCAAGCGTACCGCCCAAGCACAAGGCACGACGGTGGTAATGGTCACTCACCATCCCGAAGATGCCCAAGCCATTGCCTCTCAGTTTCTTTATCTCGATGAGGGACAAGTTCGTCTTCATCGTCCAATTGAAGCGCTCAATCATCCGCCAGAAATGATGCAAGGTTACATGGGCACCGCTGACGATTCGTTTTGGGTGGCATCCCCCTGATAGGCTTCTATACTAAGGAAAACACGGTAGATTCCAAGGAGGCGTCCTGTGGCCGCCAGCAGTATCCAGATTCTCGACTCGATCGTCGACTTTACCGCTAAAACGGAAGTCGACGCGATTACTAAGAGCTTGCTGACCTCGATTACCGAGCTTACTCCGGTTGGCGAAGTCGTACTGCTTGATTACTGCGATGATATGCAGCCTGCCTTTACCGTACTCGGCACCAACGACAACAGTGCGTTTCAGCAAGAGAATATCCATCAAATTGACGCACTTTTGGCAGAGTGCCTTGCGTCCCAAGCGGTTATTCAACACCACACTCATGATCATGTATTGATTGCCGTTCCCATCTATTATGAGAAAGAAGATGGGGTCAGCAGTATTTTGTGCGGCCGCGCCAAAAGCCTTAGCCAAGATCAACGTGCTTTGGTGGCCGGACTCACGCGCATTTATGAGAACTACCAGCAGATTATTATGGCGAGCGAACGTGACAGCTTTACCAGCTTATTTAATCGTAAAGTCTTATCTAAAAAGCTGGATCTGATATGTGATCGCTTAGCGCAAAGCGAGGCGACGCCAAACAGTGACGCTGACAGCGCTCTCTCACCTTGGGTGTGCATTTTCGATGTCGACCACTTTAAGCAGGTCAATGACAATTTTGGTCATGTGTTTGGTGACGAGGTCATCTTGTTACTGGCTTCACTAATGCGCCAGAGCTTCTCTTCACAAGACTCCTTGTTCCGGTATGGCGGCGATGAATTTGTAGTGCTATTTCAGCCCTGCTCGCGGGCCATGGCCGAACAAAAGGCCAATGCCTTTATTGCCAATGTCAACGCGCGAGACTTTGGTGCCGCCCAAACCGTGACCATTTCCATGGGCGCGACACGGATTGAACATGGACAGCTGAGCACCAGCGTCATCTTAGGCTATGCCGATCAGGCGCTTTATCACGCCAAACAAAATGGCCGTAACCAGGTCGCTTTTTATGATGATTTACTGCAGTCTGGGGTGGTCAAAACCTTTGTCGCCGAGGACGATGTTGAATTGTTTTAGGCAATGGATGAAGGTGGCGGCCTGATAACCGCCACCTGATATCAGCTATAAATTCTCTTCGGCAAACTCCGCCAAGCGACTGCGCACCACGCCATTGAGGTACACACACGCACTGCCTTCAAAGTTTTTAAACCGCTCAACAATATAGGTCAGCCCAGATGTCACTGGGGTCAAATACGAAGAATCGATTTGCGCCAAGTTCCCCGAGCACACCAACTTGGTCCCCTCCCCACACCGAGTAATAATGGTTTTAAGCTGAGAGGCGGTGAGGTTTTGGCACTCATCCAAAATCACGAACGCGTTTTGAATCGAGCGGCCACGCATAAAGTTAATCGATTTAAACTGCAGATTCGCTTTCTCCATGATGTAACGCATCGAGCCATCGGTGCACTCATCGTGCATGTGCAAGGCTTCTAGCGTATCGGTCACGGCTCCTAGCCAAGGCAACATTTTCTCTTCTTCGGAGCCCGGCAAAAAGCCAATTGACTCGCCAATATCTGGGGTATTGCGGGTTACGATGATTTTATCGTACATCCCTTTTTCTACCACCTGCTCAAGCGCGGCGGCCATCGCCAGAATGGTTTTACCACAGCCTGCCGGACCGGTGAGGATCGCCAAGTCGATACTCGGATCGAGCAACGCATCCATCGCCATCCCTTGGTAGATATTTTTCGGTTTCACATCCCACGCAGCGCGATGCATCAATCGCTCTCGGCTCAGATCTTTAATCACCGCTTTATCGCCATCAATGGCTTGCACACGCGCGGCAAAATCGTCACTGTCATCTAACAGGTATTGGTTAACAAACGGCGTATCGAGGAGCTCTGACGGCAACGTATGTAGGGTCTCTGTGCCATAGGCTTGACTATTACATTCTCCCACTTTATCCCAAAAGCTGCCTGCAAATTGATGGAAACCTTTGGTTAGCAATCGCACATCATCAATCAGCTGATCGGTGCGGTAGTCCTCCACATACATCACCCCCGCCCCTTTGGCGCGCAGGCGCATATTGATGTCTTTGGTCACCAATACCACTTTGCGGGGTGAGCGCTTAGTTTGCAGGTACAACACCGCATTGAGTATGCGGTTATCACCCGCTTTATCGGCAAAGGCATGGACGGTTTCTTTGATCTCAAAATCAGCGAGGATCGACACCGTCCCTGTCGCATCGCCTTTGCCAACGGCAATGCCCTCGCCAATTTCGTCAGGAGTGGCCTCTTTAAAAATATCTTCCAGCGCACGGATCGCCACACGCGCATCCCGTGAAACATCGCGTTTGCTATCTTTAATCCGGTCAAGTTCTTCGAGGACAGTCATGGGGATCACGACATCGTGTTCTTGGAAAGAGTAAATCGAGAAAGGCTCGTGGAGGAGAATATTGGTATCAAGTACAAACAGCTTCCGGTCGGCGTCGCCCATAGGCACCTCCTGTATCGGCAGTTCACTGTCGGTGACAGCGCTTAAAATAAGCGTAGACCTGGCCGTTGGGATGCGCCCAACTTGTTTTACTGCGCCAGCTCACGCTTTTATCTTTGCCGCCCATTAATGACGTTTGTATGTCAACGTAACCTTTGATGAGATTCGCTGAGTTTCATCGTGACCCTCCTCACAAGTTCGAGTACTATTGGCGGCCAATTTTTTCAGTGCCACACTGAATAGCAGAGTATTTAAACGGTGCCGTCGTCAACGGCGCCGCGTCTTTCGACAATCGAGTTAATTCAGAGGTTTTCCCTTATGTCATTTGCGCTTGGACAACGTTGGATCAGTGATACGGAGCATGATCTTGGACTCGGCACCGTGGTGTCCGTTGATGGCCGTACCGTGACCCTAATGTTTCCTGCTAGTGATGAAACACGGCTGTACGCCAGCCATGATGCGCCCGTGACCCGGGTGATGTTCAACCCCGGCGATGAGGTAGAAAGTCACGAGGGCTGGACCATGACCGTCTCGCGCATTGAAGAAAACGACGGGGTGTTGACCTATTACGGCCAGCGTACTGACACAGGGGAAGATGAGGTCGCACTACGTGAGATCTTACTCAGCCACCAAATTCGCTTCAACAAGCCGCAAGACAAACTGTTTGCTGGCCAGCTCGATCGTATGGACCGTTTTGCCCTGCGTTATCGCGCGCTGACCAATCAGCACCAGCAACTGCGCAGCCCATTACGCGGTTTAACCGGCATGCGTGCTGGCCTGATCCCCCATCAGCTTTACATTGCCCATGAAGTCGGTCGTCGTCATGCACCGCGCGTACTGCTCGCCGATGAAGTGGGGTTGGGGAAAACCATTGAAGCAGGGATGATCATCCACCAGCAAGTGCTGGCGGGTCGCGCGGAACGTGTGCTGATTGTGGTGCCCGAAACCTTACAGCATCAGTGGCTGGTGGAGATGATGCGCCGCTTTAATCTGCATTTCTCGATTTTCGATGAAGAGCGCTGTGTGGAGGCTTTCGCCGACGCCCCTAACCCCTTTGATACCCAACAATTGGTGTTGTGCTCACTGGAGTTTCTGCGCAAAAACCGCCGCCGGGTGGAACAAGTGTGTGATACCCATTGGGATTTATTAGTGGTCGACGAAGCCCATCACCTCACGTGGGCACCCGATGCGCCGAGCCGCGAATATCAAATTATTGAAAGCATCGCTGAGCACACCCCTGGCGTATTGCTGCTCACCGCGACACCAGAGCAATTGGGCCAGCAAAGCCATTTTGCCCGCTTGCGCCTGCTCGACCCCGATCGCTTCTATGATTACGACGCCTTCGTTGAAGAAGCCCAACAATACGCGCCCGTAGCTGAGGCGGTGGAAGCGCTGCTGGACGATACGCCACTGACCGACGCGGCACAAGCTGGGATACGTCAGCTATTGCAACACGAAGATCTGTCAGCACGTTTGGCCCAAGTGCACAGTGACGACGCAGAAGAAAACGCCCGGGCGCGCCAACAGCTGATTGATGATTTGATGGACCGCCATGGCACTGGACGCGTCTTGTTCCGTAACACCCGAGCGGCCATTAGCGGCTTCCCCAGCCGCCGCCTGCATATGCAGCCACTCGCTCTACCCAGTCAATACCAAACCGCCATGCGAGTCGCCGGCATGATGGGCAGCACAGGTTCGAGTGAACAAAAGGCGGTACAAAACCTATACCCAGAAGATATCTATCAACAGTTTGAAGGGGATAGCGCGAGCTGGTGGGGCTTTGATCCACGTATTGATTGGCTGTTGGATTACCTAAAAGCCCACCGCAGCGAGAAGGTGCTGATTATTTGCTCGCGGGCGCAAACCGCACTGACCCTAGAGCAAGCGCTGCGTGAGCGCGAAGGTATTCGCGGGACTGTATTCCATGAAGGGATGTCGATTGTTGAGCGTGACAAAGCCGCGGCTTACTTTGCCCAAGAAGAGGGGGGCGCGCAGGTCTTGATCTGCTCGGAAATTGGCTCGGAAGGGCGCAACTTCCAATTCGCCCATCAGCTAGTGATGTTCGACTTACCGATGAACCCCGATTTACTTGAGCAGCGTATCGGCCGTCTTGACCGTATTGGCCAGACGCAAGATATTGCCATTCATGTCCCGTATCTTGAAGGCACCGCTCAGACCATTTTAGCGCGCTGGTATCACGAAGGCTTAGACGCGTTTGAAGATACCTGCCCCACCGGCCGCGCGGTGTTTGAGCAATATGGCGAGACCTTGTTAACGCTGCTCGCGGCCAATCAACAGGATGACGCGCTGTCGGCACTGATCAGTGACAGTGCAGTGATGAATCAGCGCTTAAAAGCAGAAATGGAAGAAGGCCGAGATAAGCTCCTCGAAATGCACTCCCACGGTGGGGAAGCCGCTAACCAACTGGCAAACACCATTGCCGAGCAGGATGGCGACACTAACTTGGTCACTTTCACCTTGGGGCTGTTTGATACCATCGGTGTTAACCAAGATGACAAAGGCGAGAATGCCTTGGTGGTCAAACCGTCTGAACACATGATGGTACCCAGCTATCCAGGACTGCCTGCCGATGGCTGCACCATTACCTTTGACCGCGATACCGCATTGAGTCGCGAAGATGTTCAGTTTGTATCTTGGGAGCACCCGATTGTTCGAGGGGGCATTGATTTGCTGCTGAGCGAAAACATCGGCACTACCGCGGTATCACTGCTCAAAAACAAGTCACTGCCGGTAGGCACGCTGTTTGTCGAGCTTATCTACACCATTGACGCCCAGGCGCCGAAATCGAGCGGTATCCACCGCTTTTTACCGCAAACGCCCGTGCGATTGCTGCTTGATGCCAACGGCAATGATCTGTCCACCAATGTCGAGTTTGAAAGCTTCCATCGCCAGCTCAGTCCGGTAAATCGCCACCTCGGCAGTAAAATGGTTAACTCGGTACAAAGCCAGATCCACAACCTGATTGAGAAAAGCGAACCACTGGCAGAGAAAGCCCTCGGCGAGATCCAAACCCGGGCGCACCAAGAAATGGAAAGCGAGCTCCAACAAGCCTTAGCGCGTTTAGAAGCACTCAAAACGGTCAATCCGAATATTCGTGATGATGAGCTAGACGCATTACGCGAGCAGATAAGCACCTTGTCGCACCATATTCAGCACGCTCAAATTGAGCTTGATGCGCTGCGCCTTGTTGTGGTTAGCCACCAATAAACCAAAGTGAGACGGGGCCTGATGGCCCCGATAACCCTATGGCAATGACTGAATACCATCCACCGACGGATCCTTGGTTAGATATCCTCTATCAAGACACGGATCTGGTGGTGATCAATAAACCCAGTGGCTTGCTGGCCAATCCTGGTCGCAATCCAGAGCATTACGACAGCGCATGGTCGCGGGTGAAAGCCGAATTTCCCTCCGCCGAGCTGGTTCACCGCTTAGACATGTCCACCTCAGGCGTGATGGCCTTTGCTGCCCATAAGGAAGCAGAGCGCAATCTTAAAGCGCAGTTTCGCGACCGCATCCCCACCAAGTTGTATTATGCGGAAGTATGGGGACAACCAGAAAGCCATGAAGGCATTATCGACCTGCCGTTGATTTGTGACTGGCCCAACCGCCCGCGCCAAAAAGTGTGTTTTGAGCATGGTAAGCCCTCGCAAACGCACTATCGCTGCTTACACACCTTCTCCCTGACCAGTTTGATGGCTTTGTACCCACTGACTGGGCGCTCTCACCAGCTTCGTGTCCACATGCAGTCTTTGGGGCATAGCATTGTCGGCGATGAGTTTTATGCTTGCCCAGACGCGCTCGCCTATACCCATCGACTGCATCTTCATGCTGCCGAGCTTAGCCTTTTGCATCCAGCGACCGGAGAAACCATGCATTTCCAAGCTCCCTGTGATTTTTATCCCCAGATGCCCAATAACCGCTTGGCGAGTGACTATCAATTGGCCGCACCGCTTACAGCCACAAAGGCGGACGCACAAACCAGCTAGCTGAAACCATTGCACAAACTCGCGATATCTCGCACCCTAGAGCCATGGATTGAGACACGGAGATCAACATGGCTCAGCACCACCCCGTCAATATCGTCTTTCTCGACCGCAATACTATCCCAGCGCATATTGTCCTGCCTGCGCCCCAGCATCCGCATCGCTGGCAAGCCTACGATGAAACGCAACCCAGCGATGTGATCGCGCGCTTACAACACGCTGATATCGCCATAACCAACAAAGTGGTGATCGATGAGACGGTGCTTGCCGCCTGTCCTAACCTCAAACTGATTGCGGTGGCTGCCACTGGGGTAAACAATGTCGACTTAGCCGCCTGCCAAGCCCGTGGGGTACAGGTGTGCAACGTACAAGGTTACGCCACTCAGTCGGTACCTGAGCATGTCGTCGCCATGATTTTTGCCCTTAAGCGACAACTGCTCGGATACCACCAGGACGTACAAAACGGTGAATGGCAAAAGCAAGGACAGTTTTGCTTTTTCACTCATCCTATCGGCAGTGTGGCCGGCAGTACATTGGGGATCATTGGCAAAGGCGCATTAGGCGAGGCCGTCGCACAACTGGCGCGCGCCGTCGGCATGAAGGTGGTTTTTGCTGAGCACCGAGGGGCGCAGGCATGCCGGCCTGGCTATCTGCCTTTCGAACACGTGTTACGCCAAGCCGATGTGCTCTCCTTACATTGCCCACTCACCGATAACACCCGTCATCTTATCGACCAAGACACGCTGGCGTTGATGCCAGCGCATGCCATATTGATCAACACCGGACGTGGCGGCTTAGTCAACGAGGCCGCACTACTACAAGCACTGGAAAGCGGACAAATTGGCGGTGCTGGATTGGATGTGCTGAGTGAAGAGCCGGCCCCTGATACTCACCCGCTGATCGCCGCATCATTGCCTAACCTGCTGGTCACCCCCCATATCGCATGGGGCGCAGATGAAGCGGTTAACCGTCTCGCCAACCAACTGATGGATAACATTGATGGTTTTTTAAGCGGTTCGCCGCAACACACACTGATTGACTAGCGCACAAGCCCACTACATATCGCGGGCTTTTTTCACCACATCGTAGGCTTTTTGGATCTCTTGCGCCTTTTCTTTGGCAAGCTCCATCATTTCTGGCGGCAAGCCTTTTGCCATCAATTTATCGGGATGATGCTCATTCATCAGCTTACGGTAAGCTTTTTTCACCTCCTGAGAGGAAGCCGACGCATCAACACCCAGCACATCATAGGCATCATCAATCTCACTTTGCCGTGGTGGTGCGCCCGGCCCATCGGTTTGATGCTGCCAGCCGCCTTGATAACCTTGGCTAAAGCGAAACGCGGCTTCTTGCATCCGTAACCGTTGCTCCAGTTGCTGCGGCGAAAAACCCAGTTTCTCAGCAATCACATAGAGTAGTTCCCGCTCTTTAGGATGCAGCTCGCCATCGGCAAACGCCGCTTGTATCTGCATTTCCAAAAAGACACGCGACAAATCACGCTGCCCCTGACTTAAGGTGCGAATACTACTGAGGGTCTCATCAAGCGGAAAGTCACTGTCTTTGCCCTCACGGAACGCCTGCTGGGCCAACTGCCTGGCTTCACCTTGCAGCTGCATTCGGTCCATAAATAAGCTGGCGAGACGTATTTCGTCCTGAGTGACTTGCCCTTTAGCTTTGGCGATATGCCCCATCACCGCAAAGGTACCGTGGAAAAAAACACGTTGCGCTTGCGGGCCTTGGGCACCAAAACCGCCGAAACGCGCGCGCTGTTTCGCTTTATCAAACTGATGACCTAAGAAAAGGCCAAGAAGAAAACCGATTGGGCCTCCCAACAATGTGCCGAGAATTGCACCAATTACCTTGCCATTTAGTCGCATGCCATGGTCTCATTGCTAGTTTCACACCCTGAACATTTACAGGTGATGCCGGGCGTAAATTGATTTATGATAATCGCATTTTGCAGCCAAAGCATACTGATGCGTTGCCTTCGTGTACACCACGCAATCAGATAAAACAGGAATGTCTTCTTCAATGTCACCGACTGCACGCAGCTTTTTAGCCACCATGATTAGCCTGGCCCTTTATGGCCCAGCCCTTGTTTTTGCGAATGCGGAAACATCCAGCGAACCTTGCCCCGATAGCGAGGCGCGCTGTATTCCAGCGAGTGAGCAAACCCAAGATGTGAACAATGCACCCATTCGCGTGGTGGCCGATCGCGCTGAAGCGCAAACCAATGAAAAAGCCATCTACAACGGCAATGTCGAGGTGACCCAAGGCCATCGTAAAATGACCGCGGATACCGCGACCTTGCGCGATCCAGAACGGATCGTCACCGCACAAGGAGATGTGGTGTTCAATGACGGCCAAATGATGGTGACGTCGGACTATTTACAAGCCAATTTAGAAAACGAAGACACCACGCTCAATAATGCCCAGTACAAGATGCTGTGTACGCCAGGGCGAGGGGAAGCTAAGCGGGTATTTAAAAACGGTACCACCTTCTACGAACTGGAAGATGGCACCTATACCACTTGCCCGGACGAAGACAAAAGCTGGCGTTTTTCTGCTTCTAAGATAGAAAAAGAAGATAGCAGCCTGTTTGCTGACCTTTATCATCCACGGTTTGAGGTGATGAATGTGCCGGTTTTTTATCTGCCATACCTGCGGGTGCCGGTCGAAGACGGTCGACTGACGGGCTTTTTATACCCCTCGGTCTCTTGGAGTGATCGCGACGGTATCGAGATGGAAACGCCATTTTATTGGAATATCCATCCGCAACTTGACGCCACGATCACGCCCAAATATATGTCGGAACGCGGCGTACAACTCAATACCAATGTTCGCTACCTTATCTCACTCGGATCAGGCGCGTTGTACTCAGAATATATGCCTGATGACCAGCGTAACCCAGACCTTGACGCACGCTGGGGCTTTAACTGGACACACAGCGGCGTACAGGGCCACTGGCACTACCAAGCCGATTACAGCAAGGTCAGTGACATTACCTACTTCCAAAACATTGACTCGGACGTGGGTAAACGAGAAGACAATACCTTGCTGCAAACCGGTGAAATCAGCTACCGCGGCTTAGATTGGAACAGCACTGTGCGTGTGCGGGACTTTCAACCGCTCACAGAAAACACCAGTGTGTATCGTTTGATGCCGCAAGTGGATTTTAACTACTACGCGCCGCAAGTGATGCCATGGTTGGACATCAGCGTCCCCGCACAATTTAGTGTATTTGCTAATGACGACCCCAATAAACCTGAAGCGACGCGCACGCACCTGGCGCCGACCTTGACCATGCCCTTCACGCGTCCTTGGTTTAATGCCACGGCCGAAGCGAGCATGCTCTACACCCATTACGATCAACGCTTTGACAATGCCATGCCAGATGCCGAGTCCACAGCGACCTTGAGTAAATCGGTGGAGCGTAAAATCCCAACCGTAAGATTGCATTCCGGCGTGGTACTAGAGCGTAACTTTTGGGCGATGGGGGGGCACTTTAGCCAAACCATTGAGCCTCAAGTGC
>NZ_MUET01000026.1:0-35350 GCF_001995685.1 Salinivibrio sp. IB282
GTTTATTCTCTATACATCTGGCTCCACAGGCACGCCAAAAGGGGTACTGCATACGACCGGTGGCTATCTGGTGTATGCGGTTTATTCTCTATACATCTGGCTCCACAGGCACGCCAAAAGGGGTACTGCATACGACCGGTGGCTATCTGGTGTATGCGGCGATGACCTTTAAGTATGTCTTCGACTATCAAGAGGGAGACGTGTTCTGGTGTACCGCGGATGTTGGTTGGATCACCGGCCACAGCTACTTGGTATACGGGCCGCTGGCCAACGGCGCGAAAACAATCTTATTTGAAGGCGTCCCCACTTATCCAAGCACCGCACGAATGAGTGAAGTCGTCGATAAGCACCAAGTGAATATTCTTTACACCGCGCCGACCGCCATCCGTGCATTGATGGCCAAAGGCAATGAAGCCGTCGCTGGCACCCAACGCGACTCACTGCGGATCATGGGCTCGGTGGGTGAACCTATTAACCCAGAGGCGTGGGAGTGGTATCACAGCACCATTGGCAACCAAGCTTGTCCGATTGTCGACACCTGGTGGCAAACGGAAACCGGTGGGATCTTGATCACCCCACTGCCCGGTGCCACCGCACTGAAACCGGGCTCTGCAACGCGTCCTTTCTTTGGCGTACAGCCGGCCTTGGTGGATAACATGGGCCATATACTCGAGGGCGCCACCGAGGGTAACCTCGTGATGCTCGACTCGTGGCCAGGACAGATGCGTACCGTCTTTGGCGATCACGACCGCTTCGAGCAAACTTATTTCTCCACCTTTAAAGGCATGTACTTTACCGGTGACGGGGCGCGTCGTGATGAAGACGGCTATTACTGGATCACCGGGCGCGTCGATGATGTCCTCAATATCTCGGGTCACCGAATGGGTACCGCCGAAGTCGAATCCGCGCTCGTCGCATTCGATAAAATTGCCGAAGCCGCGATTGTTGGTGTGCCACACGATATCAAAGGCCAAGCGATCTATGCCTATATCACCCTTAATGCCGGTGAAGTGCCCAGTGCCGAACTCCACAAGGAAGTCAAAGAGTGGGTGCGCAAAGAAATTGGCCCAATTGCGACGCCCGACTTCATCCACTGGACGGATGCACTGCCTAAAACCCGTTCAGGCAAAATCATGCGTCGTATTCTGCGCAAAATCGCCACCGGTGATACCGGTAGTCTGGGCGATACCTCGACATTGGCCGATCCCAGTGTGGTGGATAAGCTTATCGCAGAAAAAGAAAGTGTGGTCTAACCCTCACGAAAGATTGCTTAGCAACCTTTGCCGCCTGCGGGCGGCTTTTTTGATCCCCAGCACACGGGAAACGGAACTCTTTCCCTCCCTCGCAATCACACAAAAAGTAGGGGCATGAGGGGTCACCTCGCGTCAAACCGCCCGTCACTCACCATTTTTTGATAGCAAAAGGACAAAGTGTGCTGATTAGACCAGTATTTTGCTGCGATTTGCGCTGAAGTCTCTATAATTGCTGTCAGTAAGGACAAATTTGCATGGTATGCGCCGTCATAACATGCCCACCGGCTGGAATCCGCATTAAGCTGCACAATAACAGCGAATAGGAGAAGTAAGCGTCAAGATGTCTACAAAAAACCAAGTTTTAGTTTTAAATGGCCCAAACCTCAATTTGCTTGGCAAGCGTGAGCCCGAGCATTACGGCGCCCAGACCCTTAGCCAAATCATGGCGGGCTTAGAGGCACAAGCCGCTACCTTGGGTCTCAGTCTTGAACACTTTCAATCCAATAGCGAAGCTAGCCTCATCGATAAAGTCCACCAAGCCATGGAGACCGTAGACTTTATCATTATCAACCCAGCAGCGCTGACCCATACCTCTGTCGCCCTGCGTGACGCCCTATTAGGGGTCGACATCCCTTTTATCGAAGTGCACTTGTCGAATGTCTACGCACGTGAGTCCTTCCGGCATCACTCGTACTTTTCGGATAAAGCCGTCGGGGTGCTCAGCGGCTTTGGTGCTGATGGTTATGAATTCGCCTTAACAGCGGCCGCGCGTCATTTGGCGTTTGCGGCTGAGTAAAACAAAACATAAAGAAGAGACCTATCATGGATATCCGTAAGATTAAGAAACTGATCGAGCTTGTTGAAGAGTCAGGCATCTCTGAGCTAGAGATTGCCGAAGGCGAAGAGTCAGTTCGTATCAGCCGCTCTTCCCCAGCGGCGCCTGCGCAAATGGCTGCGCCACAATACGCACCGGCACCCGCCCCGGCACCCGCCGCGCCTGAAGCGCCGGCCGCCGAACCTGCAAGCGCACCGCAACCGAGCGGGCATCAAGTGCTTTCACCGATGGTCGGTACCTTCTATCGTGCACCAAGCCCAGAATCGGCCGCATTTGTCGAAGTCGGTAGCCACGTGCAAGAAGGCGACGCCTTGTGTATTGTCGAAGCGATGAAGATGATGAACCAAATCCAAGCCGACAAAAGCGGTGTGGTCAAAGCGATTCTCTGTGAAGACGGTCAGCCCGTTGAATTCGACGAACCACTCGTGATCATCGAATAAGCGAGGGCGCATGTTAGATAAAATTGTAATTGCTAACCGCGGTGAAATTGCATTGCGCATTTTGCGTGCGTGCAAAGAGCTGGGGATTAAAACCGTCGCGGTGCACTCGACCGCTGACCGCGATCTTAAACACGTGTTGCTCGCCGATGAAACCGTCTGTATCGGCCCTGCATCGAGTAACCAAAGCTATCTGAATATTCCTCGCATCATCAGCGCCGCTGAAATCACCGGCGCGGTGGCCATTCACCCCGGTTACGGCTTCCTATCCGAAAACGCTGATTTTGCCGAGCAGGTTGAGCGTTCAGGGTTTGTCTTTGTCGGCCCCAAAGCCGAAACCATCCGCCTGATGGGCGATAAGGTATCGGCGATTGAAGCGATGAAGAAAGCAGGGGTGCCCTGTGTCCCGGGTTCAGACGGCCCGCTGGGTAGCGATCAGGAAAAAAACAAAACCATTGCCAAACGTATTGGCTATCCGGTGATCATCAAAGCATCCGGTGGCGGCGGTGGCCGGGGGATGCGCGTGGTGCGCTCTGAAGCAGAGCTTATCGATGCGATTGCCATGACCCGCGCCGAAGCCAAATCTGCATTTAGCAACGACATGGTTTACATGGAAAAATTCCTTGAGAACCCTCGCCATGTTGAAGTGCAAGTCTTGGCCGACGGTCAAGGTGGTGCGATTCACCTGGGTGAACGCGATTGCTCAATGCAGCGCCGTCACCAAAAAGTGGTTGAAGAAGCGCCAGCCCCTGGTATTACCGCAGAGATGCGTAAATTCATTGGTGAACGCTGCTGTCGCGCATGTGTTGAGATTGGTTATCGCGGCGCCGGGACCTTTGAGTTCTTATATGAAAACGGCGAGTTCTACTTTATTGAGATGAACACTCGCATCCAGGTCGAGCACCCCGTTACCGAAATGGTGACTGGCGTCGACTTGGTCAAAGAACAACTGCGCATTGCGGCGGGTCAGCCACTGTCGTTCACCCAAGACGACATCCAAATTCGCGGCCACGCGGTGGAATGCCGGATCAACGCTGAAGATCCAGAGCGCTTTATCCCGAGCCCAGGCAAAATTGAACGCTTCCACTCTCCAGGCGGAATGGGCGTACGTTGGGAGTCACACGTGTACGCGGGCTATCAAGTTCCGCCCCATTATGACTCCATGGTTGGCAAGCTTATCTGTTACGGCGAGAACCGTGACGTCGCGATTGCGCGTATGCGGAATGCCCTCGCGGAAACCGTGATTGATGGGATTAAAACCAACATTCCTCTCCAGCTCGATATTATGAATGACKRGCACTTCCAACACGGCGGTGCCAACATCCATTATCTCGAGAAGAAACTCGGCTTGTCATAAATAAGACATTGTATGAATTAGCCGCCGTTGAACCGGCGGCTTTTTCATGCTTTTACTTCATCTCGCGTTCTAACGCTTCAATTCCCGCCACCACTTGCTTAGAAAGCGGCTCAATCTGCAAATATTTCTCTTCTGCGCCTTCGCGATCGCCCTTATCGTCAAGTTCAATAATTGATTTTATCGTCCGATGCAGCTCAGCGTGAGGCTTCTCGAGTGCGCGATAGCTATTGAGGTGTCCATACTGAGCCTTACCCTCGCCATAGTACCACTGGCCGAGCGCACACTTGTGATGCGAGCAAGCAACTTCACGATTCATGGCAGCACTGTCACCACTTAAGAAATCTCTTACTTTGGTTTTCCAAGCCAAATGGGCATTTTTAATCGCACTAAAGTCATGTGTTTTCGACGACTGTCCACTGACGGTAAAATCACTCAGTGTATTACTTAACATATGAGATTGTTCCGTCAATTGACGAGCAATATTCGAGGTTTCCGTAGCCTCACTGCTGGCACTCTGACTTTGAGAATGAATTTGCTCGACCGATTCACTCATTTCCTTGGTCACACTGGCTTGTTGATCAGCCGCCGCCGCGACCTGAACCCCCATTTGTTTGACATCATTAACCTTATCCAATATGTCGTTCAGTACGTGGTTCGACTCGGTCACATACGTGAGTGTTTGTTGTGCTGTTTGATTATTGCTCACAATCCGCTCTGACGATTGGCGGATGCCCGATTGTAGCCCCTCAAGCATCTCTCGGATGTCGCCTGTTGCTTGCTGTGTGCGCTGAGCTAAACCGCGCACTTCATCAGCCACCACGGCAAAGCCGCGCCCTTGTTCGCCCGCTCGGGCGGCTTCAATAGCAGCATTAAGGGCCAGCAAATTAGTTTGCTCGGCAATATCACTGATGGTCTCTGTCACGGTCGTAATCTTTTGGCTCTCATCCGCGCTCGCTTGGATCTGCTCGATGGTCGCTTCCAGTTCGCCGATAAAGGTTTCCATACTCGTTGTTGCTTGGGTAACGACGCCCGCGCCCTCATTCACGCGAATCTGAGTTTGTTCGATCGTTTCCGACGTGCGGTTCATGTTTTGCSCAACTTCTTCAACGGTGGAAGTCATTTGTGACATAGCACTGGCCACTTGTGTCGTCTGTGATACCTGCGCATCCATCGTATGTTGTACGCCATGCCCTTTATCCGATAATGTGTCAGCCTGAGCGATAAGCGAATGGGTGTTCTCAATCACTTGACCAATAATCGCACCAAAGCGTGCTTTTACCATTTTTAAATTATCCGCCAGCTGGCCCATTTCGTCATATCGTACCGGCTCATTGGCATTTTCGAGGTTTCCAGAGGCTAAGTTATTTAAGGCCTCACTGGTCATTTTGATGGCAGCGATCACACGATTTTGCACCACCCACGTGCTCACTGCTGACAGGGCGACCATAGTACCGAGCAGCCCCATGACAACATAGTTTTCTTGGTGATACACCATATAACCACCAGCCAAGCCAAGCATGCACATCACTATCAAAACGGCGTGAAAAAAGTGGCGAAGTTGGATGCGCTGAGTGACTGATGGTTTAGGTAATTCTAGCGATGGATTCTGCCGCATTTTTTGATACAAACTCTCAGCCTGTTCAATCTCTTCGCGGCTTGGCTCACTGCGCACAGATTGAAATCCAATCATATTGCCGTTTTTAATCACCGGCGAAACAAACGCTTGTACCCAATAATGATCGCCATTTTTACAGCGGTTTTTCACCWTACCACGCCAGTTATTGCCCGCTTTAATGGTTTTCCACATATCAGCAAACGCGGCTGGCGGCATGTCTTTATGGCGAACCAAATTGTGATCACTGCCCATTAATTCATCACGCGTAAAACCACTGATCGATACAAACGCATCATTGACATATTGGATCTTGCCGCGTAAATCGGTGCGCGACACCAGCTCACCACGACCATCAAACCGCACTTCTTTTTGTGTAACTGCTCCATTATCCCGCATGGTCATCCTCTCCTCGCTGATGCTAATGACGCCTGAACTATTTACCCTGTTCAATTTTTGTGCCGATATGTCTAGATTAATATAATCAGAGTCTTACGTGTTTTTTTAGTGATAAAAACGTGTTAACCCACACATAAAAAGCGGGAATGGCAAAATGCAAACCAGATTGCAACCCAGAGAGCACAAGCAGTTCGAGTATCAGTCTGATAAACTGGAACGATGTTTTCCGACACGAGATTCACCATGCCTTGGATCCAATTAAAACTAAATGCAACTGCTGAAAATGCAGAAGCCATTGGCGACCTACTAATGGAAGAAGCGGGCGCCCTTTCCGTCACCTTTTTAGATGCCAAAGACACGCCTGTTTTTGAACCTTTGCCTGGTGAAACCCGTCTGTGGGGCGAAACCGACATCATGGCGTTATACGACGCCCAAGCGGACATGGCGACCGTGTTGGCCGTGTTAAACGCGAGTCCATTGTTGGCGGACAACTTTGCCCATAAAGTAGAGCAACTGGAAGACAAAGACTGGACGCGCGCATGGATGGATAACTTTAAGCCCATTCAATGTGGCCAGCGGCTGTGGATCTGTCCAACCTGGTGTGAAGTGCCTGATGATAAAGCTGTGAACGTGATGCTCGACCCGGGCCTCGCCTTTGGCACAGGATCACACCCAACCACCGCACTGTGCTTGGAATGGCTTGATAGCCTAGATCTAAGTGGCAAAACCGTGGTCGATTTTGGCTGTGGATCCGGCATTCTCGCGATTGCGGCGATTAAACTGGGCGCGGAGCGTGTGATTGGTATTGATATTGACCCACAAGCGCTGTTGGCATCAAAAGACAACGCCGAGCGCAATGGTGTCGCCGACCAACTTCACCTCTATCTTCCTAAGGACCAACCGGCCGGTCTCAAAGCCGATGTGGTGGTTGCTAACATTCTTGCCGGACCGTTGCGTGAATTATCGAGTGTCATCAAAGGCCTGATCAAACCCGGCGGTCAGCTAGCGATGTCTGGCGTGCTAGAAACTCAAGCGGATGATGTGGCGAACCATTACCGTGACAGTCTCACTATCGACCCAATTGTCGAGCGCGAAGAGTGGTGCCGCATAAGTGGGGATTTACCTGCTTAAACAGCTCATTGGCACCCATAAAGCCTGACACACTCGCCACGCCGGTGCATCAGGCTTATTTAATGAGCATACCGAACTGCTTGATTAATCAGCGAAACGCCATCGATACAAAAAGAACTGTAAAAATCAAGCCATCAATGCTCAAATATTGTCCTTTTCAGATACTGAAAAAATGCGTAAAATGCGCGCCCTTGCTGACTCAGAGCGGCTGAAGAGGATTTAGAGCTTTTGCGTATCGGACCCTACACCCTGGATGTCCCCTTGATCGTGGCCCCAATGGCCGGCGTGACAGATAGACCATTTCGTGAGTTATGCCTTGCACATGGTGCGGGCATGGCGATCAGTGAAATGATGTCGTCGAATCCGGCGTTGTGGCGAACGAGCAAGTCGCAAAAGCGCATGGTTCATATTGACGAATCCGGTCTGCGTTCAGTGCAAATCGCGGGGGCTGAACCCGAGCTTATGGCTGACGCGGCGCAGTTTTGTGTGGAGAACGGGGCGCAAATTATTGACATCAACATGGGTTGTCCAATGAAAAAGGTCAACAAAAAGTTAGCAGGCTCTGCCTTGCTAACGCGGCCTGATCTTATTGAACAAATCCTCAAAGCCACGGTAAACGCGGTGGATGTTCCCGTGACACTCAAAACACGTACAGGCTGGGATCCGGACAATAAGAATTGTGTTGAGATCGCCCGGATGGCGGAAGATTGTGGCATCCAAGCCCTTGCACTACATGGCCGCACGCGTGCCTGTATGTACAAAGGTGAAGCAGAATACGACAGCATTAAGGCTGCCAAGGCAGCAGTATCCATTCCGGTGATTGCCAATGGCGACATTGACTCACCAGAAAAAGCCCAGTATGTCCTCGACTACACGGGTGCGGATGCGGTAATGATTGGTCGCCCTGCTCAGGGACGCCCGTGGATTTTTCGCGAAATCCACCACTATCTCACCACAGGTGAGCACTTGCCTGCCCCTTCGTTAGAAGAGGTTAGGACGATTTTGTTGGGTCATGTTCAAGAGCTTCATCAGTTTTATGGGGAGCTCAAAGGGTTACGTATTGCCCGTAAACACGTGGGCTGGTACCTAAAAGAGCATGACCAAATTGGCGACTTTCGCCGCACCTTCAACGCAATCGAAGATGCATCACAGCAGATCGATGCGCTGCAAGGCTACTTCGACAACGTTGCATAAATACGAGAAGAGCTGACAGAATATGTTCGAACAAAACCTGACTTCCGAAACATTGACAGTAACGACTGTAACTTCACAAGATCAAATTACGCAAAAGCCACTTCGTGACTCTGTAAAAGCGTCCTTGAAGAACTACCTCGCGCAATTGAATGGCCAGGAAGTCAACGATCTGTATGAGCTTGTCCTCGCAGAAGTTGAGCAGCCACTGCTGGATACCATCATGCAATACACGCGCGGCAACCAAACCCGCGCAGCCACCATGATGGGCATCAACCGCGGTACATTGCGTAAGAAACTGAAAAAATACGGCATGAACTGATTGCCAAGACACAAGCTACCGATTTAAAAGCCGCGCCTTCTTTCTTGGTGCGGCTTTTTTATCACACGAAAAACCATGATTCTCTCTAACTTGCTAGCAGTTCGAATACACACTCTGCTCCAAGGATAAACAATCTGTACGAGTTATTGCACAAACTTTCACACAAGAATACGCATCAGTTATTGGCGAAAAGAGCGACACTCGATAACCTAAGGCTCAAGCCCACCTACGAATAGGCTGTACTTTAAAAGTTTAACAGACCGAAAATTGTCTTTGCCTCGGTTAGCTGAACAACAAAACCGATGCCACAGAGTATATCAGTCAGTTCAAAAAGCTTACCGCTACAGTGTTTGTATGAGGAGCCATGGAAGAGTTAACACTGAATAACCAAGAAGATGTCCAATCACTGCAAGAAAGCGCTGAAGTAGAGTGCAAACTCGCGGGAGGCCGAGACGGTAAAGGTGCTGTCCCGAATGATATGTGGGAAACCTACAGCGCGTTCGCTAACACCCGTGGTGGCGTCATTCTGCTTGGCATCAAAGAAAAACGCGGTCAATTTATCCTTGAAGGCATCGCAAACCCTGGCCCATTAGTTAAGAACATCGTTGATACCGTCAATAATCCCAACAAGGTTAGTTGTAACTTGCTCAGTGAGCGGGACGTGCACGTTGAGGTTATCGATGGAAAGTCTATTGTTTGCATTAACGTGGCGAGAGCCCCGCGTAAAGAGCGCCCAGTTTACATCAATGGCAACCCGCTCATGGGAAGTTTTGTACGCCTTTACGAAGCCGACCAGAAGTGTTCTTCAGATACCGTTAAACAAATGATGGCGGAGCAAGAGAATGAGCGTGACCAAAGAGTTTTAGAGCACTTCACCATTGATGACATAGAGCTTGAGAGCTTACGTGTTTATCGACAAATGTTTAAAGACGTGAAACCTCAGCACCCTTATTTAGAACTCTCAGACCAAGAGTTTTTACGCTCTATTCGTGCTTGGCGACGAGATCGCACGTCTGGCACTGAAGGGTTAACTTTAGCGGGGCTAGTGATGTTTGGACGCTGGGACGCGCTACAAGATGCCTTCCCGGCATACTCTCTCGACTACCAAGAAAAAGACGATAGTTCTCATCGCTGGATTGACCGTCTTTATACTGATGGTTCTTGGTCAGGCAATGCCTTTGATTTCTACCGCAAGGTTTATCGTAAGCTCACCGCCGATTTAAAAGTTGGCTTTCAGCTTAGTGATGGGCAACGCCTTGATACATCTCCGGCACACGAAGCCATTCGAGAAGCCTTGGTCAACACGCTCGCGCACGCTAACTTTAACTCTGAAGACAATATCCTGATCGAAAAGCATCCAGATTTTATTGGGTTTCGTAATCCTGGCTTAATGAGAATTCCTGTTCAAGAAGCAATTGCTGGTGGGAACAGCCAATGCCGCAACCCGGCCATTCATCAAATGTTTTTGAATATTGGGCTGAGTGAAAAAGCAGGGTCCGGCATTCCTAAAATTTACAGTAACTGCCGCAGCCAAAACTGGCAGCCGCCGCACCTCTATGAAAAATACGAACTCGACCAAACTCTGCTTGAACTGCGGATGGTCAATATACTATCACCGGAGCTCCATCAGCAGCTCGTAGACCTTTTTGGTGAAAACTACAAACAATTGAGTGAGCTTAAACGCACAATACTGGTCACGGCTGTTACTGAATCTTGGTTTAATCATGAGCGTATATGTTCTCTCACGTCTGAACACACCCGTGAGGTAACCTTGGCCCTCAGTCAATTGGTCTCAGCTGGGTATTTAGAATCAGCAGGAAAACATAAAGGCAAAATCTATCATCTGAAAGGGATTGAAGTGCCAACCCCAGACAACGATGCAGGCAAGAGCATTAGCTTTGTCGCTTCTCCTAGTGCTACGCAGCTGTCTCTGTTTGGTGGAGAAGGCGAAGTGCCGGACTTGCACTCTCAAGATCCGGACCTAACTCCGGACCTAACTCCGGACCTAACTCCGGACCAACACGGCAAATTTGATCAACAAGCGCAAAGTCTATGGGCTGAACTCAAAAAGATAGCAAATCCAGTCGCTAAACTCACTGGCAGGAAGAAGTCTAAGGCGACCGTTGAGCAAGCTCTCATTGCGTTATGCCAAGCTGCTGAGCCTCAGTGCCTGAAGCTCGCAGACATCGCCAACTTACTCGATATGAAACCAGACACGCTCAGAAAAAACTACCTAAGTCAGATGGTAAAACAGCAACAACTTTACTTAGTCTACCCGACGATCCCAAACCATCCAGAGCAAGGCTATACCACGAAAAACAATATCAAGCAGGAAGGCAAGTGAGAACAATGGTTTATCAATCAGAACAGTTGCTAGAAGATAATCTGAGCGCGTAATTTATAGCGCTTGGTTCCCCGTGTCGTTGTTGATTTACATTACAAGCAAGAATATGACCGATAGCATGATATCKGGCCGAGGAAACGCACTTGCGTGCAAGCTATCTTCGAATACAAGTGGTTAGATCAACCCCATACCAAGAGGATGGCTGAAGCATATTGCTCACACTTACTAACAACCCAAAACTGGCTTACAGGCTTAACACATTGGATCAGCATCTTCGCTGTCCGCAAGGGTTTCTAATATCGAGCAATGGGTCGCGTCATCGTCGTCCATCCCGCAGCAGGCGGCATTTAGACGTGTAAGGGCATGCTTGACCCGCTCAAGCGCGGCTATCTTCTCTGAGACCTCATTCAGGCGCCGCTGGGTGATCCCTTTTACTTCTGCACAGGTGTGTAGCGTCGCTTCTTCGCGAATGTCAGACAGCTCGTGAATTTCATCAAGCGATAGTCCCATCTCTTTGCCGCGTAAAATGAACATCACTTGGCTAATGGCCTCATCGGCATAAAGCCGGTATCCACCCTCTGTGCGCGCACTCGGTGCGAGCAAGCCAGATTTTTCATAAAAGCGCAGCGTATCGGTGGAGACACCACAGTGCTTGGCTAACTCACCTATTTGCAGCAACTTGGTCATCACCGCTCCTTTTCATGTTGGATGAACTCTCTTTTTGTAGCAAAGGCGGGCCCTTATGACCAGCGTTGCATGAGAACTAGAAAGCACTGAGGTGTAAAAACAATAAAAATGTCGCCATCAGTAAATAGCAATCGATTGCGCAGACGAAATCAGATAGAATGGCGCCGTTTTGGCGCTTGCCGGTTTAATAAAGCTCACCCCTGTTGTTATACATAGTGAGCTTTGATAAGCATTCAATCTGTCAGTGAAGAGAACTAAGCCATGGAAAATCTGCGTCCTATTCGTCGCGCGTTACTGAGCGTATCTGATAAAACCGGTGTGGTCGAGTTTGCCCAAGCACTCGCCCAACGCGGTGTCGAACTGCTATCGACCGGCGGCACGGCCCGTTTACTCGCAGAAAACGGCCTTGCGGTCACCGAAGTGTCCGATCATACCGGTTTCCCAGAAATGATGGATGGCCGCGTGAAAACCCTTCACCCGAAAATTCACGGCGGCATTTTGGGCCGRCGCGGTCAAGACGATGCGGTGATGGAGCAGCATCAGATCGCACCGATTGATATGGTAGTAGTGAACCTCTACCCGTTCGCACAAACCGTTGCCAACCCAGATTGCACACGCGATCAAGCYATCGAGAATATCGATATCGGCGGCCCAACCATGGTGCGCTCAGCGGCGAAAAATCATGCCGACGTCACCATTGTGGTGAACAGCCAAGACTATGATCGCGTGCTCACCGAGATGGATCAGCACCAGCAGTCTTTGACACATGCCACGCGCTTTGATTTAGCCATTGCCGCGTTTGAGCACACCGCGGCCTACGATGCCATGATTGCGAATTACTTTGGCACCCAAGTGCCTGCCTACCATCACGCCGAAGACAGCCAAGACTCGCCATTCCCACGTACCCTGACCCAACACTGGGTTAAAAAGCAAGACATGCGCTATGGCGAGAACAGCCATCAGGCGGGCGCCTTTTATACTGAAGCCCACCCGCAAGAAGCCTCGGTGGCCACGGCTACCCAACTGCAGGGCAAGGCGCTGTCTTATAACAATATCGCTGACACCGATGCGGCATTAGAGTGCGTGAAAGAATTTGAACAGCCTGCCTGCGTGATTGTAAAACACGCCAACCCCTGTGGCGTTGCTATCGGTGAAGACTTACTCAGTGCCTATCAGCGCGCTTATCAAACCGATCCGACCTCAGCATTTGGCGGCATTATTGCCTTTAACCGTGAACTAGACAGCGACACGGCACACGCCATTGTCGAGCGCCAATTTGTTGAAGTGATCATCGCACCTCGCGTCAGTGATGCGGCGAAAGCGGTGGTTGCGGCAAAGAAAAATGTCCGCCTTCTCGAGTGTGGCCAATGGCAAGCGCGCACCACAGGTTGGGACAGCAAACGGGTTAACGGAGGCTTGTTAGTCCAAGCTCGCGACCAAGGGATGGTCGGTTTAGACGATTTGCGTATCGTCTCTGAGCGCCAGCCCACAGACAAAGAGCTGAACGATGCGCTATTTTGCTGGAAAGTGGCAAAATACGTGAAATCAAACGCGATTGTGTATGCCAAAGACAGCATGACCATTGGCGTGGGCGCCGGCCAAATGAGCCGCGTCTACTCGGCAAAAATAGCCGGCATCAAAGCGGCCGATGAGCAGCTCGAAGTGGCCGGTAGCGTGATGGCCTCTGATGCTTTCTTCCCTTTCCGTGACGGCATTGATGCCGCAGCCGACGCTGGGATCACCTGCGTGATCCAACCGGGTGGCTCGATGCGTGATGAAGAAGTGATTGCCGCCGCCAATGAGCATGGCATGGCGATGGTCTTTACCGGTATGCGCCATTTCCGCCACTAAGTGGCTGAGGAAGGAGAGAATATGAAGGTTTTAGTGATTGGTGGCGGTGGCCGCGAACATGCCCTAGCGTGGAAAGCCGCGCAGTCATCGAACGTCGACACCGTTTACTGCGCACCGGGTAATGCCGGCACCGCGCATGAGAAAAAAGTCAGCAATATTGCCATCGCCGCTGATGACGTCGAGGGGTTGCTGGCCTTTGCCCGCGAGCAACAGATTGATTTAACCATCGTCGGCCCTGAAGCGCCCTTGGTGTTGGGCGTGGTCGATGCCTTCCGTGAACACGGCTTGGCCATTTTTGGCCCAACCCAAGCAGCGGCGCAACTTGAAGGCTCTAAAGCCTTCAGCAAAGACTTTTTGGCGCGTCACGGCATTCCCACTGCCGACTACCAAACCTTTTCGACGGTTGAGCCCGCGCTAGCCTACATCGCGGAAAAAGGTGCGCCCATTGTGGTCAAAGCCGATGGCCTCGCCGCCGGTAAAGGGGTCATTGTGGCGATGACCGAGCAAGAAGCCACCGAGGCGGTGCGCGATATGCTCTCGGGCAATGCGTTTGGTGAAGCCGGGCACCGCGTGGTCATCGAGGAATTCCTGCAAGGTGAAGAAGCAAGCTTTATCGTCATGGTGGATGGTGAGCATGTGCTCCCCATGGCCACCAGCCAAGACCACAAGCGGGTTGGAGAGGGCGATACCGGCCTAAACACTGGCGGCATGGGCGCATACTCGCCTGCCCCTGTGGTCACCGATGCCATTCACCAACGCGTGATGGACGAGGTGATTATGCCCACCGTAGAGGGAATGCATGCAGATGGCATCCCCTACACCGGCTTTTTGTACGCGGGACTCATGATTACCGCCGATGGCAAGCCAAAAGTGATTGAGTTTAACTGTCGCTTTGGCGATCCGGAAACCCAGCCGATTATGATGCGCTTGCAATCAGACTTGGTTGCGCTTTGCTTGGCAGGTAGCGAAGGGCGTCTTGATAAGGTCGAGTCTCACTGGGATCCGCGTGCAGCCGTGGGTGTGGTCTTAGCCGCTGGCGGCTATCCAGGTGAGTATCGAAAAGGCGATCGTATCACGGGGCTACCCACCGATAGTGAGACAGCCAAAGTGTTTCATGCCGGTACCGCGCTGAAAGACGGTGATATCGTGACTGCTGGCGGACGTGTGCTCTGTGCGACCGCATTAGGTGAGAATGTGACTACGGCAAAACAAGGGGCTGACGCGCTCGCGGCCTTGATTCATTGGCCAGGTTGCTTCTACCGCAATGACATCGCCCACCGCGCGGTATCTCGCGAAAAAGCTGATTTATCGACTTAATGTTACATCGCGGCATGCCGCATCCAGCAAGCCAGACCCGATAAATGCGCCACCAAGGCGCATTTTTTATATCCGCGGTTTTTACGTGTCGACGAGCTTTTTTGCTTCGATAGGGTTTTGTTCATCGAGCGTCTATTCATCGAGCTTTTATTCGTCAAGTAAGCGAGGGCGCTGCAAACAGGCTTTGTTATTATCGACATACACAAGAAAGTCGATGTTATCGCGTAGGATACCTGAATCGCCACCTGCAACCACAAAGGTGCCGGGCTGACTTATCTGCGAAACCACGCTGGGATCAATCGTGTCAGAAAATGTCCAACGCTGGGTATCGCCACGACAATCGACCCAACGGTCGCCCTGACGCTGCGCTTGCCACACTGATACATCACGTGACAACTGCGTTTTTGCTTGCTGCTGTACTTGATTGGCTTCTTGATAAAGGCGGGTCAGTGTCGCGCTACTCAAGGGGAGTAAGGTTTCATCTTGCTGATAGCGCTGAAAGACAGGCTCACCACTGGCATCAAATCGAACATAGATAGAGAAGGGAGCTAATGCGGCGCCCGCCAGCTGTGTGCCCTCTCGTTTGATTGCACGCAAGCTGCCGTCTCGCCAGACATACTCGCTACGATAACGACCATAATCGCCCTGCCACACTTGCTCGGCTAAACCAATCACCTGCCCTTGCTGACTATCCAACCAGTAAAMAGCGCGATAATCGCCGGCGGAAGCGGCGGTCATATGTGTGACCGGCTTGGAAGGCTGCCCACTTGAGCATCCAACCAGGATGGCCATCAACGCGACTATCCAAAATTTAGAACGCATCACGAGTCCACATACAAAAACGCCATAGCGAGAAGGCTATGGCGACATGAGCATGCGTGCTTACTTAACAGCGTCTTTTAACGCTTTACCTGCGACAAACGCAGGGACGTTTGCCGCAGCGATTTGAATTTCTTGACCCGTTTGTGGGTTACGACCGGTGCGTGCTGCACGGTGGTTAAGCTTAAACGTACCGAAGCCAATCAGTTGTACCTGCTCGCCTTCTTTCAAGGCGCCTTCAATACCGCCCAAAGTCGCTTCCAAAGCTGTTTTCGCTTGTGCTTTTGAAAGGTCCGCTTTTTCTGCGATCAGGTCGATCAGTTGGGTCTTGTTCATTATGTCTTCCCTTCTAGGTTTTTTAGAGACGAAGTCACTCTAATTCAAAAGAAGCCCGGCTGGCAAAGGTTTGTGGCGATGAGTGTGGCTGTATGGAGGCTCTTTAACCACAAACTGAGCGCGATCTCACAATTTGTTGCGTTTTTTCTCAGTTGAATGGTTGTAAAAGCCCGCCAATGGCCTGATCTTTAGGGTGTTGATTGGCTTTTAACTCCGGAAATCTATGCTCATTCTGGTTCTTTTTATCTCGCTTTCGATTGGCGTCTCCTTCATTTGCTCCGTACTTGAGGCGGTACTGCTCAGTATCACACCCAGCTACATTGCGAACCTCCGCCACCAAGGGCACCCTGCGGCCGAGCGCCTCAATGCGCTTAAAAAGGATATTGATCGCCCCTTGGCCTCGATTCTGACCCTCAACACCATTGCACATACTGTGGGGGCAGCCGGCGCGGGGGCACAAGCGGCTCACGTGTTTGGTGATGCTTGGGTCGGCGTATTCTCCGCCGTATTGACGCTTGCCATTCTGCTTCTCTCAGAAATCATTCCCAAAACCATTGGCGCCAACTTCTGGCCCCAATTAGCCCCTGGCGCGGCACTGGTACTCAAGTGGATGGTGTGGGCACTGACGCCATTCGTTTGGCTGTCTGAGCAGATCACCAAGCGGCTCAGCGCGGATACCACCCATGTTAAACTACGTGATGAAATCTCAGCGATGGCAATGCTGGCATCAGAAAGTGGGGAAATGGGGGAAGACGAAACACAAATGCTTCATAACATGCTGAAGTTACGTGACCTGCCCGCAACACAGCTGATGACACCGCGCCCGGTCCTGTTTCGCATTCCTGCCGAGATGGATGTGAATACCTTCCTTGACGAGCATGGTGACTGCCCGTTCTCTCGTCCGCTGGTTTACGGTGAGCAGCGTGACGATATTCTAGGCTTTGTCCACAAGTCCAATATCTATGAAGCCAAAACCCAAGGCGCAGGCCAAACGCCGATAGGCAATCTCATGCGCCCCCTCGCGGTGATCCTTCCCGGGAACAGTGTTTTGCAAGCGTTTGATATCTTAATGATCCGCCGCGCTCAGTTGGCGATGATTGTCGATGAATATGGCACGGTGCAAGGTATTATCACCTTGGAGGATGTGTTTGAGTACTTAACCGGGCGAGAAATTATCGATGAGGCAGACACGGTAACTGATATGCAACAGCTCGCGTATCAACGTTGGGATGCATGGAAGAAGCAGCACAACATGATTGAAAGCCAAGATGACGATGAACCACCGGTCCAGCGACATACGGATGAGTCATGATCAGAAAAGGCGGCTCGCGCCGCCTTTTTATCGGGTGACGCGTGCTTACTCGACACCTAATCCAAGGTTACTGACGCCCGCCTCACGCAGCTCTTGGCGGATGCTTTTGATCATCTCCACATCACGGCTTTCCGCACTTTTTAGCACACGGAAAATCGCCCATTGGGCATCCCACTCTTCACAAACCGCTTCAAACCTCTTTTGATTCTCATCCGTCACCGCCTCACCGGTCTGCGCTTCTTCAAGCTGCGCTACGCTGAGGACCGACTGCTGAGAAACTTTTAATGTAATGGGCAAGATTTCATCACGATCTAACAAAGCGTGAAGAAGCTGAGACAAGGCGATGCAGGCATCAATCGCCGGATAAGTCAGATAAATGGCATCCTCATCAGCGACCGGAATTAATGGCTCTAGCTTTTCCAATTGTCGTTCGAAGTCAATTTTGGCACTTTTAACCGTCTGCGATTCCCATACCGCATCGAGAATATTGCGAAACGCTTGCGGGTCGGCAAATCCAGTTTGGGCACAGTAGAGCGCATAGTTAGGGACCATACGTTCCACCAGCGCAGCCATAAAACTAATGTGCTGCCAGTTTTCACATTTTTCCAAACGCAGTTGTAAAGGGTTTCGTAACATAGTCAGTGAGTCTTTAATAACGGGAAGGTATGTTGTCCTCATGGAATGCGGCCAGTGTACTTGATTCCCCCCACCATAAAAAGGAGCCTTTGTGGATAAAATCTACGTTATCAGCGAGCATGTCGAGACGTATCACCAGTTGCTTGAAACGGCTCAACTTCCCGATCTCGCTATCACCTCATCCGCAGAGGAGGCCAGTATCTGGTTGGCCGATCCGCCGCTTGCGGCCCCGCTATTGCCCAAAGCCAAGGCCTTGCGTTGGCTCCAGTCGACCTTTGCCGGTACCGATGCCCTGATTAAAGCCCCTTTCCGTCATTATCAACTCACCAACGTGCGCGGCATATTCGGGGCACTGATGGCCGAATATGTCTTCGGGTTTGTGCTCAATGAAAGCCGGCATATAAGCCAGTATGCCGAACAGCAAGCACAGCGTTGCTGGCAGCCACAGCCCTATCAGTCGTTGCGAGGACAAACGCTCGCCGTCTTAGGCACAGGGGCGATTGGCCAGCATATCGCGACCGTCGCACACGCCTTTGGCATGACCGTACTTGGCGTCAACCAAGATGGGCGGCCCGTCGATAGTTTTGATCACACTCTGACACTGCCAGCATTAGAGCAACGCTTAGACAAGATGGATGTGCTGGTCAGTACCTTGCCCGCCACGCCTGAGACGGATAAATGTTTGAATGCGGATTTTTGGCGACAGGCAAAAGACCTCATATTCATCAACGTTGGACGGGGTGCCACCTTGGATGAGGCCGCCCTGCTCCACGCGTTAGATAACAAAAAACTCGGCTTGGCGGTCTTGGATGTAATGCAACAAGAGCCACTGCCGAAGCAGCATCCCTTTTGGACACACCCAAACGTGAGAGTGACTCCCCATATTGCGGCTGTCAGTTTTCCTGAGCAGGTGTTTGCGCTATTTGCCGATAACTATCGCCGCTGGCATGCAGGCGAACCGCTCATGTACTCAGTCGATTTTGACAAAGGTTACTAGATGCTTTTCGAGGATTTAGACACGGCTTTAGCCGCGGCCCGAGCGTGTCGGTTATGCCAACACTGGCTACCCGATGGGCCTCGCCCTGTTATCCAAGCCAGTGCTAACGCGCGAGCACTGATTATCGGCCAAGCGCCAGGACAACGTGTGCATGAGAGTGGGCTGCCATTTAATGACCCTAGTGGTGATCGTTTGCGGGAATGGCTGGGGGTCACTCGCGAGCAGTTTTATCAGCCAGATTTATTTGCCATCATGCCCATGGGTTTTTGTTATCCCGGCAAAGGTCAATCGGGCGATTTGCCGCCGACACGTATCTGCGCGCCTGTTTGGCACCAGGCAATCAAAGCGCATCTTCCTCACGTTGCGGTAACCTTGCTGATTGGCCAATATGCACAGAGGTACCATTTAGCCAATAAACCAAAAACATTGACCGAGACCGTCAAGCACTGGCAAAAGTGGGCGCCTCACACCTTTGCGCTGCCTCACCCTTCCCCCAGAAACACCTTGTGGTTACGCCGCAATCCGTGGTTTGAAGAGGAGGTGGTGCCTGCCATGCGCTATCACGTTCAACAGGCTTTATACGATTGAGGCTAAAAAGAACAACGCTCGCCAGTTGGCGAGCGTGTTTTACTAATCGTGGTAAGGACGCGAGAGTTCATGCACCGCATCAATGAAGGCACCTGCGTTTTCTGGCGGCACATCCAAATGAATGCCATGTCCAAGGTTAAACACATGGCCCGTGCCCTCTCCAAACCCTTCTAGGATGGTGGCAACCTCTTGGCGAATGCGTTCTGGGCTCGCATAGAGCATTGATGGATCCATATTGCCTTGTAGCGCCACTTTGTCGCCAATTCGCGCTTTGGCATCCGCGATGTTAATGGTCCAATCAAGCCCCACACCGTCACACCCTGTGGCCGCAATACGCTCTAACCACATGCCGGCATTTTTGGTAAACAGCGTCACTGGAACACGACGACCGTCGTTTTCGCGAATAAGACCATCCACGATTTTCTGCATATACTGCAAAGAAAAGTCGTTATAGTCGCGTGGCGTGAGCACGCCCCCCCAGGTATCAAACACCATGACCGACTGAGCGCCGGCTTTAATTTGCGCATTCAAATAGCTAGTCACGCTATCGGCAAGTTTATCGAGCAAGGCATGCAGCGTTTGAGGCTCGGCATACATCATCTTTTTGATTTTGGTAAAGGCTTTTGAGGTTCCCCCTTCCACCATGTAGGTCGCCAGCGTCCACGGGCTCCCCGAAAAACCAATCAACGGCACGTCACCATTTAACTCGCGACGGATGGTACGCACAGCGTTCATCACATACTGCAACTCCCCTTCGGGATCGGGTATGCCAATTTTATCCACATCAGCTTTACAGGTGATGGGACGAGAAAACTTGGGGCCCTCGCCCGTTTCAAAGTACAGCCCGAGCCCCATCGCATCAGGAATGGTGAGGATGTCTGAGAACAAGATCGCCGCATCTAAATCGAAACGACGCAGTGGCTGCATGGTGACTTCGCAAGCTAGCTCGGCGTTTTTACACAATGACAAAAAGTCCCCCGCTTGCGCGCGCAGTTCACGATACTCCGGCAGATAACGACCCGCTTGACGCATCATCCATACCGGCGTGCAATCGACTGGTTGCTTGTAGAGGGCGCGTAAATAACGATCGTTTTTTAATTCGGTCATTGTGTTAAACCTGTATGCGAATAGTGGCGCTCATTGTATCACTGTGCGACAGCAACAACAGCCAAGCTTTGTTAACAGGATCATAAAACTGTCACCTAGGAACGGCAAAGGATTGCTGATCATTTAACCACATGTTACAACCAACCTATAACGACAATAGGTCTACGAAAGACAACATGTTCGCATCTTACCCCGGCTCCCCTACGGCCGGGTTTTTTTATGCCTGTGCCAAGGTGCAGCTGGCCTCAATAAGACGTCGAGCAATGGTGCCTTTAGGCGCGACTGGCGGTAGGGCGTCGCAGTCAAACCATTGTGCATCCGTCAATTCCTCATAATCTGGCCTTAGCTGACCGCCCGCATAGTCCGCCAAGAAGCCCATCATCAGATTGGAGGGAAACGCCCAAGGCTGGCTATCCATATAACGGATATTTTTAACACGAATGCCCGTCTCTTCCTCGACCTCACGCGCCACACWCTGTTCGAGTGTTTCTCCGGGCTCGACGAACCCAGCAATCACGGTGTACATCCCCGTTTTATGCCTTGGATGTTGTGCGAGTAGTAACCGCTTATCATCACGTACCGCCACAATCACACAAGGCGACACACGCGGATAATCGTGACGCTGACAGTTGGCACACCGCATCGCTACCGCCTGAGCGTTAAATGCCGTGCGCTGACCACAGCGACCACAATAGGCTTGCTGCTGGCGCATATAATCGAGCTGAACCACACGCCCCACTAATGCAAACAAGTCGGCTGACAGGCTGGAGAGTAAGTCTCGTAAACCGGCCATCTCATCATCCGGAAGCACCGGGTTACAATTAAATACCCCAACGACAGGCAGCTGCTGATAGTGACCGACAGTCACGATATCACCGCCGGAAAAGGGCAACTGCGACAAGGGGATACATGGCAGCTCACCCTCTGGTAGCCAAAGTTTGCCCTTGGTCATCGCGCACACATAGACGGCTTGTTGATTCTGAGACATGGTCACTTCCTTAGCCTTGCAGCTATACTTGAATACTGGCAATCTAGTTTCATAACGTGATGCAAAGGATTGAGCAGCCCGTTAATTTTCAGTCGGCCTTATATTGGCCGCCAAAAAAAAACAATCGCTGCCAACAAAAGCAGAACTCGATAATTTCTGTGATCATCTTGTCGACTATATCTCGACCGGCCACTTCAAGATCTACAACATGGTCATGGAGCGTTGGCAGTCAACAGGGTTCGCGGCGACGAAAGAGACCGATAACCTTTATTATCGCATCGTTGATACGACAGACCCTCTGTTAGACTTTAATGATAAATTCAGTACGGTAGACTTGGACGACGAAGATTATGACGCCACCGATTTTGACCAAGATATGTCTGCGATTGGTGAGTGGCTAGAGCAGCGTTTTGAGTTAGAAGATACCCTGATTCGCGTCATTGCTGACAGCCTTGCTCATCCACCCGGTGCGTAAGTCAACCTACCGTTTAGCCGTATAACGCCGCCAACCTAGGCGGCTTTTTTGTTGCTGTCATCACTGACAACCCCACACGCCAGATAAACAAAAGGCACCTCCGAAGAGGTGCCTTTTTATTTCGCTGTGGGCGTTGATGTTATCAACGCTTCCACGCTTAGCTGTCGTCGTTCAGACCTGCATTTAGCAGTGCAGCAAGGTCTTGCGAGGCTTGCTCAGCATCGACCTGTGGTGCCACAGGCTGCTCTGGCTCGGCACGTTTCGCTTGGCGATCTTTGTGATACGCGAAGCCAGTACCGGCTGGGATCAGACGACCCACAATCACGTTCTCTTTCAGACCACGCAAGTCATCACGCTTACCGGCCACGGCTGCTTCAGTCAGCACGCGCGTCGTTTCCTGGAACGATGCCGCTGAGATGAATGACTCAGTCGCCAACGAGGCTTTGGTGATACCCAGCAGATCACGACCAAAGGTCGCCGGCTGCTTGCCTTCCGCTTCCAGATCGCGGTTAGCAATCATCACACGTGAGTATTCCACCTGCTCGCCTTCCAAGAACTCCGTATCACCGGCAGACTTAATGGTCACCTTACGCAACATCTGACGCACGATGGTCTCGATGTGCTTATCGTTGATCTTAACGCCCTGCAGACGGTAAACGTCTTGGACTTCGTTAGTGATGTATTCTGCTACCGCGTGAATGCCACGCAAGCGCAGAATGTCGTGTGGTGATTCAGGACCGTCTGCGATCACATCACCTTTCTCGACTTTTTCACCTTCGAATACGTTGAGCTGACGCCATTTTGGAATCATCTCTTCGTAAGCTTTACCCTCTTCTGGCGTGATAATCAGGCGGCGCTTACCTTTGGTTTCTTTACCGAAGGAAACAGTACCTGTGATCTCTGCCAAGATAGCAGGCTCTTTTGGCTTACGTGCTTCAAACAGGTCAGCAACACGTGGTAGACCACCAGTAATATCCTTGGTACCGCCGCTTTCTTGCGGGATACGAGCAAGGGTGTCACCAATACCAACGCTTGCACCATCGTCCAGTTGAACAATCGCTTTACCTGGCAAGAAGTACTGAACCGGCATATCAGTGCCAGGTACCATCACGTCGTTGCCTTGAGCATCCACCAACTTCACTGCAGGACGCTTGTCTTTACCGGATGATGGGCGCTCAGACGCATCCATAACCACAATAGAAGACAGACCAGTTAGCTCGTCCGTTTGACGCTGCATAGTCGCACCATCAATCATATCCACGAAGCGAAGACTACCTTCTACCTCAGTGATGATTGGCATGGTGTGTGGGTCCCAGTTAGCCACCACGTCGCCGGCTTCAACGGCTTCACCGTCTTGCTTACCAAGCATGGCACCGTAAGGGACTTTGTAGCTCTCTTTGGTACGGCCAAACTCATCCACAATGGTCATTTCTGTGGCACGCGAGGTAATCACTAGCTTACCATCGCTGTTGGTCACAGACTTGGCATTGTGTAGGTGCATAGAACCTTTGTTCTTCACCTGGATGTTATTTTCTGCTGCTGCACGCGATGCCGCACCACCGATGTGGAAGGTACGCATGGTCAGCTGGGTACCTGGCTCACCGATAGACTGAGCGGCGATAACGCCCACAGATTCACCGTGGTTAACCAAGTGACCACGTGCCAAGTCACGCCCGTAACAGTTCGCACAGCAACCAAAGTCAGTTTCACAGGTCACGACAGAGCGCACTTTGACCTTGTCGACAGAGTGGTGCTCAAGGATGTCACACCATTTCTCGTCCAACAGAGTATTGCGTGGTGCCAGCACTTCTTCTGTACCCGGCTTGAGCACATCTTCGGCCACCACACGGCCCAGCACACGCTCACGCAGCGCTTCTTTTACGTCACCGCCTTCGATAACCGCCATCATGTGGATACCGCCTTCGGTACCACAATCGGTTTCGGTCACTACCACGTCTTGGGCAACGTCAACCAGACGACGCGTCAGGTAACCTGAGTTCGCCGTCTTCAATGCGGTATCCGCGAGACCTTTACGCGCACCGTGCGTGGAAATAAAGTACTGAAGTACGTTCAGACCTTCACGGAAGTTCGCGGTGATTGGCGTTTCGATGATCGAACCATCCGGTTTCGCCATCAGACCACGCATACCAGCGAGCTGACGGATCTGTGCAGCAGAACCACGTGCGCCTGAATCGGCCATCATGTATACGCTGTTGAACGAGCTTTGCGTCTCTTCTTCACCGTCACGGTTAATCACTGTCTCGTTAGACAGATTATCCATCATGGCTTTCGCGACTTGCTCGTTCGCCGCCGCCCAAATATCGATCACTTTGTTATAGCGCTCACCAGCGGTCACCAGACCCGACTGGAATTGCTCTTGGATTTCCGCAACTTCACTCTCAGCCGCTTCAATCAGATCGTATTTCGCTTGTGGGATCACCATGTCGTCGATACCGACAGAGGTGCCCGATAGCGCTGAGTAAGCAAAACCTGTGTACATGATTTGGTCAGCAAAGATAACCGTATCTTTCAGACCCAACTTACGGTAACAGGTGTTGAGCAAGTTAGAGATTTGCTTTTTGCCTAGCGGCTGGTTAACCAAGTCAAATGACAGGCCTTCCGGCACGATGGTCCACAGCATGGCACGGCCAACTGTGGTATCGACTAGCTCTACTTTCTCAGTGCGAGCGCCCATCTCATCGATATCGATTTGCTTGATGCGCACTTTTACACGGCTATGCAGTTCAGCATGACCGGTACGGTAAACTTTTTCAGCTTCACCTGGACCAGCCAAGTACATGCCTTCGCCTTTACCGTTCACCTTCTCACGGGTCATGTAGTAAAGACCCAGTACCACGTCCTGAGACGGTACGATGATAGGATCACCGGATGCTGGCGATAGGATGTTGTTGGTCGACATCATCAACGCACGCGCTTCGAGCTGGGCTTCCAGCGTCAGCGGTACGTGAACAGCCATCTGGTCACCATCGAAGTCAGCGTTATAGGCCGCACACACCAATGGGTGTAGCTGAATCGCTTTACCTTCGATAAGCACAGGTTCAAACGCTTGGATACCCAAACGGTGAAGCGTTGGTGCACGGTTCAGCAGGACAGGGTGTTCACGGATGACTTCATCCAAGATATCCCATACCACAGCTTCTTCGCGCTCAACCATCTTCTTGGCGGCTTTGATGGTGGTCGCCAGACCACGGGTCTCAAGCTTGCCGTAGATAAACGGCTTAAACAGCTCGAGTGCCATTTTCTTTGGCAGACCACACTGATGCAGACGCAAGTATGGACCCACGGTAATCACCGAACGGCCAGAATAATCAACACGTTTACCCAGCAGGTTCTGACGGAAACGACCCTGCTTACCTTTGATCATGTCAGCCAGCGATTTCAGCGGACGCTTGTTCGAACCGGTGATCGCTCGGCCACGACGGCCGTTATCCAGCATTGCATCCACAGACTCTTGCAGCATGCGCTTTTCGTTGCGCACGATGATGTCTGGGGCCGCAAGATCAAGCAGGCGCTTCAAACGGTTGTTACGGTTGATCACGCGGCGATACAGGTCGTTAAGATCTGATGTCGCAAAGCGGCCACCATCCAACGGCACCAATGGACGTAGATCCGGCGGCAACACAGGCAGCACGGTCAGGATCATCCATTCAGGGTTGTTACCTGATTGCAAGAAGGATTCAACCAGCTTCAAACGCTTGGTGATCTTCTTACGCTTGGTCTCAGAATTGGTCTCTTCGAGCTGCTCACGCATTTGTTCTGTCTCAACCGACAGATCCATGTTCGCCAGCAGTGCTTTGACTGCTTCAGCGCCCATGCGCGCGTCAAATTCGTCGCCCCACTCTTCGAGTGCGTCTAGGTATTGTTCCTCAGACATCATCTGACCACGCTCGAGGTTGGTCATGCCGGGTTCAATCACAATATACGACTCAAAGTAAAGCACACGCTCGATGTCACGCAGTGGCATGTCCATCAGCAAGCCGATGCGCGATGGCAGCGACTTCAGGAACCAAATGTGGGCAACAGGRGAAGCCAGCTCAATGTGACCCATACGCTCACGGCGTACTTTGGTCTGAGTAACTTCAACGCCACATTTTTCACAAATGACGCCGCGGTGCTTGAGGCGCTTGTACTTACCGCAAAGACACTCATAGTCTTTGACCGGGCCAAAGATACGTGCACAGAACAAACCGTCACGTTCAGGCTTAAAGGTACGGTAGTTAATGGTTTCTGGCTTTTTCACCTCACCAAACGACCATGAGCGAATCATGTCAGGTGAGGCAAGACCGATTTTGATCGAATCAAATTCTTCGGTCTTATGTTGTGCTTTCAGAAACTTAAGTAAGTCTTTCACAATCGGCTCCTGTGAGGAGTTGACCCATAAAGGCGCTGACAGGCAGCGCCTTCATATTCTTACCGGAGAGAGTAGCGCGTGGCTTACTCGTCTTCCAGCTCGATGTTGATACCCAACGAGCGGATTTCTTTCAGCAATACGTTGAAAGATTCCGGCATGCCCGGCTCCATACGATGGTCGCCATCCACGATGTTTTTATACATCTTGGTACGGCCATTAACGTCATCCGACTTCACGGTAAGCATTTCTTGCAGGGTATAGGCAGCACCGTATGCTTCCAGTGCCCATACTTCCATCTCACCGAAGCGCTGACCACCGAACTGTGCCTTACCACCCAGCGGCTGCTGCGTGACCAAGCTGTAAGAGCCTGTTGAACGGGCGTGCATCTTGTCGTCAACAAGGTGGTTCAGTTTCAGCATGTACATGTAACCCACGGTTACTGGACGCTCAAACTTCTCACCTGTGCGGCCATCGTAAAGGTCAAGCTGACCTGACTCTGGCAAATCACCCAGTTTCAATAGCTCTTTGACAACCGGCTCAGGCGCACCATCAAAGACAGGAGACGCGGTTGGCAGACCATCACGCAGGTTATTGATCAACGTGCGAACTTCCTCGTCAGTCAGTTTACTGATGTCCACTTCCTGACGGGTCTCACCCAGATCATAGACCTTCTGCAAGAACTCACGGAATTTCGCCAGTTCCTGCTGCTCTTTGAGCATGCGGTTGATCTTGTCACCAATACCTTTCGCCGCCAGACCCAAGTGCGTTTCTAGGATCTGACCGATGTTCATCCGCGAAGGTACACCCAATGGGTTCAGTACCAAGTCAACAGGCTCGCCTGACTCATCGTAAGGCATATCTTCGATCGGGTYGATCTTAGAGATAACACCTTTGTTACCGTGACGACCGGCCATCTTATCGCCTGGCTGAATGCGACGTTTCACCGCAAGGTAGACTTTTACAATCTTCAACACGCCTGGGGCAAGGTCATCACCTTGAGTGATCTTGCGACGCTTGGTATCGAATTTCTTATCAAAGTCGGCTTTGATTTCGTCGTATTGCTCAGCCAATTGCTCAAGCTGGGTTTGCTGTGCTTCATCATCCAGCGTTTGCGTTAACATGGTCTGACGATCCATGCCGTCGAGCTGGTTGTCGGTATAACCGGCTTGAGAAAGCAGTGTGCGAACACGTGCCATCAGACCGCCTTCAAGGATAGAGAACTCCTCGGTCAGGTCTTTTTTGGCTTCTTTTAACTGCATTTCTTCGATTTCGAGTGCACGCTTGTCTTTTTCTACGCCATCGCGAGTAAAGACTTGTACATCGATAACCGTACCAGACACACCATTCGGTACACGCAGTGACGAGTCTTTCACGTCAGACGCTTTTTCACCGAAAATGGCACGCAGCAGCTTCTCTTCTGGTGTCAGTTGCGTTTCGCCTTTTGGCGTCACTTTGCCGACCATGATATCGCCGCCTTTCACTTCGGCACCGATATACACAACCCCTGACTCATCCAGCTTAGACAGCGCCGCTTCACCCACGTTTGGAATATCCGCGGTGATTTCTTCGCTACCCAGCTTGGTGTCACGCGCCACACAAGACAGCTCTTGGATGTGGATAGTGGTCAAACGGTCTTCCTGAGCCACTCGCTCAGAAATAAGGATGGAATCCTCAAAGTTGTAACCGTTCCACGGCATAAACGCGATACGCATGTTCTGACCTAGTGCTAGCTCGCCCAAGTCAGTCGATGGGCCGTCAGCCAGTACGTCACCTTTTGCCACTTCGTGGCCCGGCATCACGGTTGGACGCTGGTTAATACAGGTGTTCTGGTTAGAACGTGTGTATTTGATCAAGCTGTAGATGTCGATACCGGCTTCGCCTGGTACCAATTCATCTTCATTCACTTTCACCACAATACGTGAGGCGTCAACCGACTGAATGGTACCGCCACGTTTGGCTACCGCGGTCACCCCTGAGTCAACCGCTACATTACGCTCGATACCCGTACCCACTAGCGGCTTTTGCGCACGCAATGTTGGTACAGCTTGACGTTGCATGTTCGCACCCATCAAGGCACGGTTCGCATCATCATGCTCAAGGAATGGGATCAGCGACGCAGCCACGGAAACGACCTGGTTAGTCGCAACGTCCATATACTGAACATGGTCGCGTGGGTGCAAACCTGACTCACCCGTTTCACGCGCGGTGATCAGCTCATCGGTGAAAGACCCATCTTCGTTCAACGCAGCGTTAGCCTGCGCGATAACATAATGGCCTTCTTCAATCGCCGACAGATAATCAATTTGGTCCGTCACTTTACCGTCAACCACTTTACGGTAAGGTGTTTCCAGGAAGCCATAAGCGTTGCAGCGCGCAAACGCAGACAGTGAGTTAATCAGACCGATGTTCGGCCCTTCCGGTGTTTCGATCGGACATAGACGACCATAGTGCGTTGCGTGTACGTCACGCACTTCGAAACCAGCACGCTCACGTGTCAGACCACCTGGACCCAAGGCAGAGATACGACGCTTGTGCGTGACCTCAGACAATGGGTTGTTTTGATCCATAAACTGTGACAGCTGAGACGAACCAAAGAACTCTTTCACCGCCGCAGAGATAGGCTTGGCGTTAATCAAGTCTTGTGGCATCACGTTATCGAGATCGCCCAAGCTCAAACGCTCTTTTACTGCACGCTCTACACGTACCAAGCCCACACGGAACTGGTTTTCTGCCATTTCACCCACAGAGCGAATACGGCGGTTACCGAGGTGATCAATATCGTCCACTTCGCCAATACCGTTACGGATATGGATGAGTTTACGCATCACCTCAATGATGTCTTCTTTGCTCAGTACGCCAGGTCCAGTGAGATCGTCACGACCCAACGAGCTGTTGAACTTCATACGACCCACAGATGATAAATCATAGCGGTCTTCGGAGAAGAACAGACTCTCAAACAGTTGCTCGGCAGCTTCACGCGTTGGTGGCTCGCCAGGACGCATCATGCGATAGATTTCAACTAGCGCCGTCAGACGGTCCGTGGTGTTGTCGATACGCAAGGTATCTGACATGTACGGGCCATGGTCCAGATCATTGGTAAACAGGGTTTCGATACGTTTATGACCTGCTTGCGACAACTGCGCCAGTGTCTCCAGGCTGACCTCTTGGTTAGCCGAGACAATCACTTCGCCAGTGTCCTGATTGACGTACTCACGTGCAGAGATCTTGCCCGCAATGTACTCAACTGGTACTTCGATGTGATCAACGTTATCTTTCGTCAACTGACGGATATGACGCGCAGTGATTCGACGACCCTGCTCCACGTAGACTTTGCCATCCGCTTCGATATCAAAGCTCGCGGTTTCACCACGTAGGCGATCAGGTACCAATTCCATCACTAGAGATTTACCTTTAACTTCGAAAACAACTTTTTCGAAGAACAGGTCCAAAATCTCTTCAGTGGTGTATTCCAGCGCACGCAGAATAATCGAAGCTGGTAGCTTACGACGACGATCGATACGAACGTATACGATATCCTTAGGATCGAATTCGAAATCCAACCATGAACCACGGTATGGGATCACGCGTGCGTTATATAGCACTTTTCCTGAGGAATGGGTTTTACCCTTATCGCTGTCGAAAAAGACGCCCGGACTACGGTGCAGCTGGGATACGATAACCCTCTCAGTACCATTGATGACAAAGGTACCATTTTCAGTCATGAGCGGAATTTCGCCCATATAGACTTCTTGTTCTTTGATGTCTTTAACGGTACCAGCCGGGGCATCCTTATCAAACATCACCAAGCGCAGTTTGACGCGTAGTGGGGCCGAATAGGTTACGCCGCGAATTTGGCATTCTTTGACATCGAAAACTGGCTCACCGAGACGATAGCTAACGTATTGCAGCTCGGAATTGCCGTTGTAGCTCTGAATTGGAAAGACAGAGCGAAAGGCAGCTTCAAGACCGTATTGCCCTTCTGGATCCTGCTCGATAAAGTTCTTAAAAGATTCAAGCTGGATCGACAGCAAGTATGGCACGTCCAGAACTTGCGGACGCTTACCAAAATCCTTACGGATACGCTTTTTCTCGGTATAAGAGTAAACCATAGGGTTCCTCAGCTCGCTGATAAGTGACCCAAACTGTCCAGTACAAGGGACAGTGACTAAACAACCACCGTTTAGTGTAGGAAAATCAAAGCGCTTGCTTTGATTTTTTTTGCATGGTCAGCAGTGATAAAACGGGGTGAAAATTTCACTACTGCCCTACAGCGCAAAAAGGCCGGTGGCTTTTTAGCCACCAGCCAATGCCTTTTCAGGCTAGGAAATTAAGTATAAATTACTTAACTTCAACAGAAGCACCAGCTTCTTCTAGCTGCGCTTTAAGCGCGTCAGCTTCTTCTTTCTCAACACCTTCTTTCAGAGGTGCTGGTGCGCCGTCAACAAGCGCTTTCGCTTCTTTCAGGCCTAGACCCGTTGCGCCACGTACCGCTTTGATAACGGCTACTTTGTTCGCACCCGCTTCAGTTAGGATAACGTCAAATTCGGTTTGCTCTTCAACCGCTGCGCCTTCAGCCGCACCGCCAGCAACAACGGCTGCTGCCGCTGATACGCCGAATTTTTCTTCCATAGCTTCGATAAGCTCAACAACTTGCATTACAGACATGTCTGCAATGGCGTCTAGGATTTGCTCGTTAGTGATAGACATAACAATTCTCTTTAAAGTCAACAATAAAAGGATTAAGCAACCAAATTAAACGGGCGATTAGGCCGCGTCTTTTTGATCGCGAACAGCGGCGATAGTACGAACCAGCTTGCCGGCAGAAGCTTCTTTCAAGCCCATCATTAGGCGTGCAATTGCTTCGTCGTACGTTGGCAGTGTCGCCAGTACCTCTGGGTCAGTGATCGCGCCTTCGTATGCAGCAGATTTAACCTCAAACTCTTTGTTTTCTTTTGCGAAGTCTTTGAAAAGACGCGCAGCGGCACCTGGGTGCTCGTTAGAAAACGCAATCAGAGTTGGGCCAACAAAAGTGTCTTGCAGACACTCATACTCAGTGCCTTCAACTGCACGGCGAGCCAGAGTGTTACGCACAACTTTCATGTAAACGCCCGCTTCACGCGCTTGTTTACGTAGAGAAGTCATTGCGTCCACCGCGACACCGCGAGAATCAGCAACTACTGCAGACAGGGCTCCACTGGCAGCTTCGTTGACTTCAGCAACAATTGCTTTTTTGTCTTGAAGGTTTAAAGCCATTTGGATTTGCTCCTGGATTGTTTAACACCACTCTCTACAGCTTTGCAGAGAGAGCTTGTACGGTGCAGATCCAAGAAAGACGAGAAATCTATCATGTTCTGGCACCGTCTACGTAGGAAGATTAAGTTCGTAATGAACGCCTACGGTCTTGGACGAAGTTTGCCGAAGCAAACTCAGCCATAAAATTGTCAAGCGAGAGAGTATAAACGACTCTCTCGCTTGTCGCAATTAGTTAACGCTTGCTTCCAAAGAGTTTTGGTCAAGAGAAACACCAGCACCCATGGTTGTAGAAAGGCTAACTTTCTTGATGTAAGTACCTTTAGCTGAAGTTGGCTTCGCCTTCTTCAGCGCCACCAACAGCGCTTCCAGGTTTTCTTTCAGGCTGTTCGCGTCAAAGTCTACTTTACCGATAGTGGTATGAATGATGCCATTCTTGTCGTTACGATAACGAACCTGACCTGCTTTCGCGTTTTTAACCGCTTCAGCAACGTTAGGGGTGACCGTACCCACTTTCGGGTTTGGCATCAGACCACGTGGGCCTAGGATGGTACCTAGCTGACCAACAACGCGCATTGCGTCTGGTGAAGCGACAACGACGTCAAAGTTCATTTCGCCTTTCTTCACTTGTTCAGCAAGATCTTCCATACCGACGATATCCGCACCGGCTTCTTTCGCCGCGTCAGCGTTCGCACCTTGTGTGAACACCGCAACACGGATGTCACGGCCTGTACCGTTAGGCAGTACGGTCGCGCCACGAACGTTTTGGTCTGATTTACGAGCATCGATGCCAAGGTTGACAGAAACGTCAACACTTTCAACGAAATTTGCAGTCGCCAGTTCCTTCAGTAGAGCAACGGCTTCGTTGATGTCGTAGTCTTTGGTCACATCAACTTTTTCGCGAATTACGCGCATGCGCTTAGTCATTTTAGCCATTGTCTTAACCCTCTACGTTCAGGCCCATTGAACGGGCAGTACCCGCAATGGAGCGTTTCATCGCTTCGATGTCCGCACCGGTCATGTCTGCCGCTTTGGTTTCTGCGATCTCTTGGATCTGCGCGTCAGTCACGGTACCCACTTTTTCAGTGTTCGGACGACCTGAACCAGATTTCACGCCTGCCGCTTTCTTAAGAAGAATCGCCGCTGGTGGAGTCTTGGTTACGAAGGTGAAAGAACGGTCACTGTATACAGTGATAACAACAGGAGTTGGTAGACCTTTCTCGATAGATTCGGTCTTCGCGTTAAACGCTTTACAGAACTCCATGATGTTCACACCGTGTTGACCCAGAGCAGGACCAACCGGTGGCGATGGGTTAGCTGCACCCGCTGCAACTTGCAGCTTGATGTAAGCTTCTACTTTCTTTGCCATTATTCAATTACCTTATTTTGGGTACTGACGTCTATCTTGCGATAAACTCCCCGTTTAACAAAAGGGYGCGAAATTATAGTCAAATTTCGCGCCCTTGCCAACCGTTGATGATGCTTTTTTGATCAGGTTTTTTCTACCTGGCCAAACTCAAGCTCAACTGGGGTTGCACGACCAAAGATTGAGACAGACACCTTAAGGCGGTTCTTGTCATAGTCCACTTGCTCGACAACACCGTTAAAGTCTGCAAACGGCCCTTCTGTGACACGCACCACTTCGCCGGCTTCAAACACGGTTTTGTGAACCGGAGACTCACTCGCTTTTTCAAGGCGATTGAGAATAGAGTCCGCTTCTTTATCAGAAATTGGAGCTGGGCGATCAGAGGTGCCGCCGATAAAGCCCATCACACGTGGCACACCACGTACTAGGTGCCACGACTCATCGTTCATCACCATTTGGACGAGCACATAACCTGGGAAGAATTTACGCTCGCTCTTGCGACGTTGCCCCTGGCGCATTTCAACCACTTCTTCGGTTGGCACCAAGACTTCCCCGAAATAGTCTTCCATTTCGTGCATTTTGATATGTTCGCGCAATGACTGCGCTACACGGCTTTCAAAACCAGAGAAAGCCTGGACCACATACCAACGTTTTTTGGGAGCTTCGCTCATGTACTTTTACCTCACACGCCAGTGATTAGGCGGACTAGACGGACCATGATTCCGTCAACGCCCCACAAGATGAGCGCCATAACGACAGTAACAGCCAGAACGATGAGAGATGTCTGTAAAGTCTCTTGGCGGGTCGGCCAAATCACTTTACGCACTTCCATACGCGATTCGCGTGCAAACGTGATCGCAGCTTTTCCTTTCATCGTGAGTGCAGCAACACCACCGGCAGCGGCAACCAGTACCACCACAGCAGCAGCTCGCACTACCACAGACACGTCACTGTACAGGCTATTCCCTATCACGGCTGCGGCCAATAGGACAAAAACAACACCCCATTTAAGGATGTCCATCGAACCGGATTGGGTCTCAGCGTTCGCTTTCATACATTCTACCTGTAACAAGTCTACATAGACGGCAGTGCCTTTTCAGCCATCCACAATCAGTGTTTGGCAAAGGCACATGGTGATCATAACGCCTCAATAAAGCTCGATACGATCACTAAACTCTGCGCTTGCTAACAACTACTGGCTAAATTCACACCAGCAGGAGCGTCAAACGCAGAAAAAGGGCATCAAATGATGCCCTTTTTACTAGTGTTTCGTCAAATCATTATTCAATGATGTTAGCAACAACACCAGCGCCTACAGTACGGCCACCTTCACGGATAGCGAAACGTAGACCTTCGTCCATCGCGATAGGTGCGATGAGCGTTACAACCATCTTGATGTTGTCACCAGGCATTACCATCTCAACGCCTTCTGGCAGCTCGATAGTACCGGTCACGTCAGTAGTACGGAAGTAGAACTGTGGACGATAGCCTTTGAAGAACGGCGTATGACGGCCACCTTCGTCTTTGCCCAGCACGTAAACTTCTGACTCGAACTTAGTGTGCGGCGTGATTGAACCCGGCTTCGCCAGTACTTGGCCACGCTCAACTTCGTCACGCTTAGTACCACGCAGAAGAACACCAACGTTCTCACCCGCACGGCCTTCGTCTAGAAGCTTACGGAACATCTCAACACCGGTACAGGTGGTCTTCGCGGTGTCTTTCATGCCCACGATTTCAACGTCGTCACCTACAGTGATGATGCCTTGCTCAACACGACCGGTTACAACCGTACCGCGGCCTTGGATTGAGAAGACGTCTTCGATTGGCAGGATGAACGGCTTGTCGATCGCACGCTCTGGCTCTGGGATGTAAGAATCTAGCGCTTCTGCTAGTTCAACAATCTTCTGCTCCCACTGCTCTTCACCGTTCAATGCACCCAGTGCAGAACCTTGAATAACTGGGCAGTCGTCACCTGGGAAGTCATACTCTGAAAGTAGCTCACGAACTTCCATTTCAACCAGCTCAAGCAGCTCTTCGTCATCAACCATGTCACATTTGTTCATGAACACGATGATGTTTGGAATACCAACCTGACGGCCAAGTAGGATGTGCTCACGCGTCTGTGGCATTGGGCCATCAGTTGCCGCAACAACCAGGATACCACCGTCCATCTGCGCCGCACCGGTGATCATGTTTTTCACATAGTCAGCGTGTCCTGGGCAGTCAACGTGTGCGTAGTGGCGAGTCGGTGTATCGTACTCAACGTGAGACGTTGCGATGGTGATACCACGATCACGCTCTTCTGGTGCGTTATCGATTGACGCGAAGTCACGAGCAGCACCGCCGTGTACTTTTGCAAGTACCGTAC
>NZ_MUET01000027.1:0-33192 GCF_001995685.1 Salinivibrio sp. IB282
GTCTCGGGCTGGTGGGAAGGTATGCCTATCCAGCGCGATTACTTTATTGCCCAAAATGCCCAGCAACAATGGCTGTGGGTGTTCCGCACGCCAGAGCAAGCTTGGTTTTTACACGGTTGGTTTAGTTAGGGGTAAGTCGATGAGTACGTATGCCGAGCTGGTATGTTGCAGCAACTTTTCTTTTCTTGAGGGCGCCTCACACCCAGAAGAGCTGGTGGCACAAGCGGCAACATTGGGCTATCAAGCGCTTGCGATCACCGATGAATGCTCGGTCGCAGGGGTGGTGCGAGCGTATCAAGCTCAGCGTGATTATCCGCAGCTTTCGCTGATCATTGGCAGTCGCTTTCGTCTGCAGGCGTTAGATGTTGTTCTACTGTGTCCCACCCAAGCGGCTTACCAAGAGCTGTGTCGGATTATCACCAATGCGCGGCGGCGCAGTCACAAAGGCGATTACCAGCTGAGCGAATGGGATCTGATGTCGGTGCGTCATGGCTTGGTGCTATGGCTCCCCAGTGGCGCGGAGAGCGATCATCATTGGGCAAAATGGCTGTTACGTTATCATGCTGAGCGCTTGTATCTGGCGGTGCGGCGCGATCTAGCGGATAACGACCATCCGTATCTGGCGCACTGTCGCATGTTGGCAAGCCAGTATGAACTTCGCGTGACCGCGTGTGGTGATGTGCTGATGCATCATCCTGAGCGACTGGCGTTACATCATACCTTAACCGCGATTCGGCATCGTCAGCCGGTGGCGGCGTTGGGGCGGACGTTATTGCCCAATGCAGAGCGCGCCTTACGCCCGTTGCCTAAATTACACGCTTTGTTTCCCCCCGAGTGGCTGGCGGAAAGTGCCAAGATTGCCGCTCAGTGTCAGTTTTCCTTAGCAAGCCTCAAATACAGCTATCCCAAAGAAGTGGTGCCAACCGGTGAGCCTGCGATGGCCTATCTGCGTGAGGCGGTCAAGCAAGGGGCACAGCAACGCTTCCCAAAGGGCGTGCCCCATGACGTGGGAGCCACCATTGAAAAAGAGCTCGCGCTTATCGAGGCAATGGATTACCCGTATTACTTTTTGACCATTTACGATCTGGTGCGCTTTGCCCAATCGCGTGGGATCTTATACCAAGGGCGCGGCTCGGCGGCGAACTCGGTGGTGTGTTATTGCTTAGGGATCACTGCGGTGGATCCGTGCAAAGTCGATGTGCTGTTTGAGCGCTTTATTAGCAAAGAGCGCGACGAGCCGCCGGATATTGATGTCGACTTTGAGCACCAGCGCCGAGAAGAAGTGATCCAGTATTTGTACCAAAAATATGGCCGTGAGCGGACCGCCTTAGCGGCAACCGTGATCCGTTATCGGCTTAAAAGCGCATTGCGCGATGTGGGCAAAGCGTTGGCGATCCCCGCCAGCCAGATTGATTTTTTTATTCAAAACCTCAACCGGCGCGATAAAACCCAGCCTTGGGTACAGCAACTTCAGCAGTTGGGCCTGGATCCTAAAAGCACGAAAAGCCAACAATGGCTGTCGCTTACCCAGACATTGATCGGCTTTCCACGCCATCTTTCTCAGCATGTCGGCGGCTTTGTGATTGCAGATGGACCTTTGTATGAGTTGGTGCCGGTGGAAAATGCGGCGATGGCAGAGCGCACGGTGATCCAGTGGGATAAAGACGATCTGGAAACGCTGCATCTGATGAAAGTCGACGTACTGGCACTGGGTATGCTCACCGCGATTCGCCGCACCTTTGATTTGATTGCCCAAACCGATGGTCATCGCTTGAGTTTGGCGGCGATCACCCAACAAGGCGACGATCCGGCGGTGTTTGCCCGCATTCAGCACGCCGATACCGTGGGGGTATTTCAAATTGAGTCACGGGCACAAATGAGTATGCTGCCGCGGCTCAAACCGGCTTGTTATTATGATTTGGTGATCCAAATTGCCATTGTCCGCCCCGGTCCGATTCAAGGTGACATGGTGCATCCGTATCTAAAGCGCCGCGACGGGGAAGACGCGGTGAGCTACCCGTCCAAAGCGGTTGAGCAAGTGCTGGCGCGCACGCTTGGGGTGCCCATTTTTCAAGAGCAGGTGATCAAGCTGGCAATGGTGGCGGCCGGTTTTTCTGGTGGCGAAGCGGATCAGCTGCGTCGTGCGATGGCCGCATGGAAGAAAAAGGGTGGACTAGCGCCGTTTCGCGACAAATTGATTACTGGGATGACCGCGCGTGGCTATCGCGCCGACTTTGCCGAGCAGCTTTACCGGCAAATCTGTGGGTTTGGTGATTATGGTTTCCCAGAAAGCCACTCGGCGTCGTTTGCGGTCTTGGCCTATGTATCGGCGTGGCTGAAGCATTATTATCCCGCCGCGTTTTATACCGCCTTGCTCAATAGCCAGCCGATGGGGTTTTACTCGCCGTCACAACTGATGCAAGACGCCACGCGCCATCAGGTGTCTGTGTTGCCGGTTTGTGTGCAGCACTCGGGGGCGGATCATTGCTTAGAAAAGGTCGGCGATCAGTGGGGCGTGCGGCTGGGGTTGCGATTAGTCAAAGGATTGAGCGTGGCAGCGATAGACCGGTTGCTGGCGCATCGCCCAGAGTCGGGGTTTGCGTCTTTGTCGGCATTGCAAGAAATTAACCTTGACCGCGATGCCTATCAAGCCCTAGCCAGTAGTGGCGCATTGGCGGCGCTGGCTGGCAATCGCTATCAGGCGCGCTGGGCACTGATGGATCAGCAGCGGCAACTGCCGCTACTGGCCACCAGTGACGATGAGGTTGTCTTGCCTCATTCGCCTTCCCAGTGGCAGAACGTGATTGAAGATTATGCGGCCATGGGACTGTCGCTCACCGATCATCCCATTCGTTTGATGGCGCAAGCTGGCGCACTAGGCCGTTTTACCCGCAGTGTTGAGTTATCACAGTGTGCGCCGCAAAGTTGGGTCGCGGTAGCGGGGGTGGTGACGGGCAAGCAATCACCAGGTACGGCCAGTGGCGTAACCTTTGTCACCTTGGAAGATGATACCGGCAATATCAATGTGGTGGTCTGGGCGGGGACGGCACGGGCGCAATCCCGTGCTTTTATGCAAGCCAAGGTGTTGAAAGTGCATGGCATTGTCGAGCGCCAGGGCGAAGTGGTGCATGTGATTGCCGGTAAGTTGATTGACCTGACCCCGACGCTCACTACCTTGTCGGTCGCCGCGCGTGAATTTCGTTAACGCGACGCGCTGACTGCGTCGGGATTGACGGGTGCCGGACACGCAGCCACCGCTTGAATACGTTGGCGATGCAGCTCATCACGAATCGCCGCGCCTTTAAAGCCTGCGTCGACAATGGGTTTAACCTCCACCTGTTGCGCGCAAGCAAAGCGCTCGCGTAAGGCATCGGCTTGTGGATAGTGATAGTTTTCACGTCCCTTGCGGCCACGCACATCGGCCAAACACGCCAAGGCCAATTGCTCGATCCGCTCGGGTTTACGCCACGCGTCGATTTGATTAAACAGCGCCACCCAATGCTCAGGGCTGAGTTGATCGCACTTGTGAATTTTGGAGTGGTGGGCACTGACTACCAAAGCCAAATCTCGATAGCTGTTGGGGATACGCAGTCGCTCGCACAGATCTTTGATCACGGGTAGCCCGCGATCGCCGTGGCCGCGATGGCCAGGCAAAATAGAAGCGGGGGTGAGGGCCTTACCGAGATCATGGACTTGTGCGGCAAAGCGGATGCCTTTGTCATCGGTCAATGAGGCGGCATAACGACTGACCATTTCCGTGTGGATGCCGGTGTCGATTTCAGGGTGCCAGTTGGCTGGGTTCGGCACGCCGTACAAGGCGTCGATTTCAGGAAGCACTACCGCTAGGGCACCGCAATCGTGCAGCACAGCAAGAAACACATCGGGGCAATCACTGCCGAGCGCTTTCTCCCACTCTCGCCAAACCCGCTCAGGGGTAAGATGGCCGAGTTCGCCCTCGGCGACCATCGTTTTCATCAGCGCTAAGGTGTCGTCTGCAAGGGTAAAGCCGAGCGGGGCAAAACGGGCGGCAAATCGTGCCACTCTGAGTACCCGCAATGGGTCTTCGCTAAAGGCGGGCGAGACATGGCGCAAAATCCGGTTGTGTAAATCTTGCTGACCGCCATACGGGTCAATCAAGCTGCCATCTTCGTATTGGGCGATGGCGTTGATGGTGAGATCGCGGCGCTGAAGGTCCGCTTCCAGTGAGATATCTGGTGAGAAGTCGCAAATAAACCCGGTGTAGCCTTGGCCTGATTTACGCTCGGTACGGGCGAGGGCGTGCTCTTCGTGTGTGCTGGGGTGTAAAAACACGGGGAAGTCTTGGCCGACTTGCTGGTAGCCGGCCGCTTGCATTTGTTTGACGGTGGCACCGACCACCACCCAATCTTTATCTGTGACCGGCAAGCCTAATAGCGCATCACGTACAGCACCGCCGACAAGATAATGTTTCACACCAGACTCCTTAATGACACAGAGAAGAGACAATCACGTTTTTCCGTGAATGATTGAAGTATACATACAGCCTAGCAGCACGCCTACCGTGTGCTTAAAAGGACGCTATAAGGATCGCAATAAAAAAGGCTGCCAATGCAGCCTTTCATAAACGATTATGCCCAGCCGTCGCGGCGACGTTTTTTGCGTGGGATAAGGTGTGGGAGAATCAGGCCAAACAGTAAGCCTCCGCCAGCCACCATGCCGCCGTAGGTGAACCAACGCATCAGAAGGTCATCTTTTTGGGTGTCTATTTTGGCGCGTAATGCACGGATTTCGCTTTGCGCATCAATCAATTTTTTATTGAGTTCGCTGCTGTGTGCTTCGAGCTTCTCGATCTGCGCGTTACGCTGTTTAAGCGACTCAGCCAAGCCTTTTTGCTGTGCTTTGGCATCATCTTTTGCACTGGCCAAGGCGGATTTAACCTCTTTCAGTTCAGCTTCTAAGGCAGGCACTCGTTCTTTTAAGCCCGGCTGCGTGGTGACGTAGTCACTTTTTACCCAGCCTTTGCGGCCACGGCTATCAACCAGTTGGGTATAGCCCTCATCGCGATTACGTTTTAGCACAGTGACTTTATCACCCGCATCAACACTGCCGATAATGCGATACTGTGTGCCCGGGCCAGCGTGCATATAAGTAAACAAATCATCAGAGATATAGTTTTCTGCCATCGCTCGAGGCGCGGCAACGAGAACGAACAGCAATACGAGAGCAGAATACAGGTGTTTCACGTCTGGGGTCCTTTGCATAATTTCAGTGTGGGACACATCGGCTTTGCTGGGCATAGTGCCATAGGCGTAAAAGAAAGGGGAGCCATGCCCCCCTTTTTTTGACTGTGATTTGACATCATCGGCGCTTGTTACGCAAACAGCGAGGTCATCACTTGGTAAAAGATCACAGCCAATATGGCCCCCGCGGGTAAGGTGATCAGCCACGAGGCAACAATATTACGTACCACGCCCAAATTGAGTGCGGCAATACCGCGGGCAAAGCCCACGCCTAAGACGCCGCCGACTAAGGTTTGGGTGGTCGAAATAGGGAGGCCTGTGCCTGAGGCGAGTACGACCGTACTTGCGGTCGCCAATTGCGCGGCAAAACCACGACTTGGCGTGAGCTCAGTAATGCCCGAGCCCACAGTCGCCATGACTCTGTGTCCCAAGGTGGCAAGGCCGAGTACAATCCCTGCCCCGCCCATCGGTAAAATCCACCAGGCGATTTGTGCTTTTTCCGCTACGGCACCGAGGTTTTGCACCGTGGCCACAATAGCCGACAGTGGACCAATCGCATTAGCCACATCGTTTGAGCCATGCGCGAAGGCCATGGCACAGGCAGTGACGACCATCAGGAGGCTAAATATCCGCTCAACGCCCTGAAACCCTTGATTTTCATCGCCGCGATACTTTCTAGAAATGTAATAAACACCAAAAAACATCACCAGTGCAGACAAGACAATTGAGGCACTCACCGACTCTAGCGTGCTCAAGTGTAAACCAACATGTTTGAGCCCTTTTTTAATGGTGACCATCGCGATAATAAACGCGGTGAGAAACATATAAAGTGGGACGAAACGTTTGGCATTCAGGACAGGACGGTCGGTATCAAAAATCAGTCGTTGTGCACTTAAGAATATAAAGTAAGCGAACAAACCAGAGATAAAAGGGGTGATAATCCAACTGCCAACGATACCTTGCACCGTGTGCCAATCGACGGCATCTGCGCCAACCGATAGGCAGGCGAAGCCAATAATAGCGCCAATGATGGAATGGGTGGTGGAGACGGGCCAGCCCATAAATGAGGCAAGAAGTAACCAAGTGCCCGCGGCGAGTAAGGCCGACATCATGCCAAAGACGAGTTCTAGTGGTTGGTCAGCATATAAGCTGGTGTCAATCACGCCTTTGCGAATGGTGTTTGTGACCTCGCCACCGGCTAAATATGCGCCGGCGAATTCAAATATCATCGCCACAATAATGGCTTGCTTCACGGTGAGTGCTTTTGAGCCCACGGAGGTGCCCATCGCGTTCGCGACGTCATTGGCACCAATACCAATTGCCATTAAAAAACCAAAAGCCGCGGCGACCATGATCAGTATGGTCCCGTGATTCATCAGGATTTCCATTGTAATACCTTGTTGTTACATCACTCGGTTAGGAACGGGAAAGCATGACCTCTAAGCGCGCACCCACACGTTGCGCCTGGTCAGCAATTTCACCAACCCACTCGAGGATTTTGTACAAGAACATGACGTCGACAGGGTTGTACTCCTGCTCAACGGCCATTAATGCTTGGCGAAGTTGGATTTGCATAGAATCGGTATCGTCTTCAATCATATCCAACTGATGAATCATTTCGGCGACTAAGGTGACTTCGCGCCCTTTAAAGCCCGTTTCAWGCAGCTCTTCAAGCTCGTTGATCACGCGGCGTGCTTGCGCGGCAGCATCTAAGCATCGCTGCACATAGGCGATAAAAGCATCATTCATGGCGGGGGGCATACGCAGCTGACGGCCTATCACACGGCCGGCAATATCTTTGGCTAAATTTGCCAGCTTGTCTTGCTGGGTGAGAAGCTCGAGCATGTCCGTGCGATCAACGGGCATAAAGAGGCCTCGAGGTAACTTAAGCCGAATATTGCGTTTCAGGGTATCAGCATCTTTCTCTATCTCAGAGATTTGATGGCGGAGTTGGTTTGCTTTGTCCCAATCTTGTTGCTCGCAAGCATGAAAGAAGGGGACCAGTAGTTCACAACAATCGTTTACACGATTGACGTGACGCTGCAGTGGTTTAATGGGGCTCTTCGCAAAGAGCCCGACAATTGTATTGACTGGCATAGCCGTAATCTACCTGGTTGCCTCGAGCCCAGTGGGCAAAAAAGAGAGGCCAAACGTTCAACGATGGTATATCGGAGCGGCGATGGTAGCGCAGAACATAGGCTAAAGAAATAGCTTTTGTGATCTCTGCCTCAGTGCGCATGATCAAGCCTGGTAGTGATAGCGCTTGCCGACAGGATCAATTGTTCATATCCTTGTCAGGCAATTGGCTATAGGTACCCGTATGGACACTGAGATAGAGCTCAAATTTTTTGTCTCTTCTGACTTTTCTCATCGCATTCGCGATAAAATTGTCAGTATAAAACAGCTACAGCAAAGCCAGCGTGAGCTGGGCAACATCTACTTCGATACGCCAGATTTTACCCTACGTAAACACGATATCGGTTTGCGGGTGCGTCGTTTTGATGGTGTGTACATTCAAACCCTCAAAACGGCAGGTCGGGTCGTGGCGGGGCTGCATCAGCGCCCAGAGTACAATGCCGAGCTTAACGGACCTGAACCTGATCTTTCTTTGATCCCAGTCGATGCATGGCCCGATGATCTGGATGTTGATGCACTCAGCCAAGCTCTCCAGCCGTTGTTTTCCACAGATTTTGTGCGTCAGCAATGGCTGTTAGCAACGGATGACGGTAGCCAAATCGAATTGGCGAGCGATCAAGGCGAGGTCTCTACCGAAGCCGGCGATAAGGACGTGATTTCTGAGGTGGAGCTGGAGCTGATTTCCGGGCAAACCGATGCCTTGTTCTCGCTGGCACGCAGTCTGGCGGATGAAGGCGGCCTGCGCCTCGGTAATTTGAGCAAGGCGGCGCGTGGCTATCGTTTAGCGACAGGCTATCAGGGCGATCCGGTGAAAGCCTTATCCATCGTTAAACTCGGCGCGGATGATAGCCAAGAAAAAGCCCTGATTCGGATCCTCGAACACGCACTGAGCCACTGGCACTATCATGAGCAGATTTATATTGAACGCGAATCACTCGAGGCGTTGCAAGAAATTCGCTATGCCGTCTTGTTGATCCGACAAGCGTTTGTCTTATTCGGCGGTGTGGTGCCGCGCCGAGCAAGCAGTCTACTCCGTCAAGAGCTGCAATGGTTTGAAGGTGAGCTGGCGTGGCTCGATGACGCGCGGACCAATGCCCGGCTGTGTGAAGACAAAGGCCAATATCTACGTAAATTAAATGCGCGAAAAACCTTGGTGAAAAGCTTGAAGGCTGATCAAGCACGATTGCCTGAGCGTGAGGACATTGTCTCGCTGCTACATACATCGCGGTATTGCAACTTGCTGCTCGATTTGAGTCGCTGGATCCTCTCGAAAGGTTGGCAACCGTTTTTAGATGATAAAGCGGCGGATAAGCTTGCCCAACCGATTCAACGTTTGGCCGATAAAGCGCTCCCTGAGTCTTGGAATGAATTGCTTGACGCATTTGATGAAACGAAGCCACTGACGCGGCATGATTACTTTGATCAATACCCTCGCTTGCAACGCAATTTGTTACTAGGCACCTGCTTGGCCTCTTTGTATGACAAAAGTCGGCGTAAAGCCTTCCGCCTGCCTTGGCTCGATATGTTGCAAGGCATTGAGGCGCTACGCTTGCTCGAACCGGTGCGTGAGCGCGTGGTCGAGATTGACGATGAAGAGGACAAAAAACAGGCAGAGAAATGGTTGACCCGCAAAGAAGAGTCACTGTTTCATGCCATGACGCAAAGCCGTCAAACAGGGTTACGTCTTACTCCGTATTGGCAAGAGTAAGCGAACGAGAGTGATAAAAAGCAACCTGGAGGTTGCTTTTTTTATGCGTGCCTTTATGCGGTTACCTTGCTTGAGTACCCAGTCGCACTGCCTGAGTCGATCCGGTAAAGTCGCCTTTGGGATCAATATTTCTGGCGCTTTTTTACGTTATAAACAGACAAAGTGTATGATGATAATTTGATTAACTTATCATTATGGGCATTGTTTATGGGCAAATTTCACAAATACGGTAAACAAGGATTCAGTGAGGGTGAGGTTTGCCGATATAACATCACTCAGTATTAATAACCGCCCGTTTTGCAGTCAGTTGGCTTGATAACGGACATGGAGCTTTCAGGATTATGGCTAAACATACCTTCTATGCGTGGGAAAAACCCGTTACCAATCTGCGCTTGGTTCCAAAACTCGTGATTCTAATGGTCTTTAGTACCATTATTCTGGTYGGTAAGCAGATGTGGGATGCGAACACGTTTCGCCAGTCCGTGATTGAGTTCACTCTGAATCAGACCCAAGAATTAGCGCGATCCAGCGCGGCAATGACAGGTGCCCTCATCGATCAGCCGGATGGGGAACGCTTGATGCGAGAGGCGGTAGATACCATGAACGCCGAATTCAGCGAAGGGGCGTATTTATATTTGGTCAATGGCACCACTCGCCAAGTGTGGTCTCATCCTTCAATGCGCCAGTTTGACGCGTTACGCGTGCCGGATGAAAGCACTGGCACCGATGTCGCTGACTTATTTCTCAATCAGTCAGGTGCGTTTAGCTATACCGTTTATGACGGTGGCCGTCATGGCTATGCCGTGCCCGTCGGCGGTAGTGATTGGTGGCTCGTAGCATCACAACCGACGTCTGAGGCGCAGGCGTATTACCAAGATTATATGATTCAGGTCGCGTGGCAAACCGCGCTGATGATTGTCTGTTTCATGGTTATTTTGCTGGGCGGCTCTAATATTATGCTACGGCAAATCAACTATTTGACCGATAGGATTCGTGCGTTGGCGAATCGCGATTTGAGCGAGCCGATTGAAATGAATAGCCAAGACGAGTTCGGTGATTTAGCCCGTGAGCTGGAAAGATCGCGTCAGCAATTGGTGGATGTGATTAACGCGCAGCGCCAAGCATCGGATGATCTTTCTTCTCTGGCTGAGATTATGACGATCAGCATGTCGGAAACCAAAGAGTCATCGCAAGAGCAGTTCTCTGAGATGGATCAGCTCGCCTCAGCGATGAGTGAGATGAGTGCAACCGTGCAAACCGTCGCTGAGCACACGCRAGAGGCGGCTAAAGCGACGGAAACCTCTAGCCAACAGGCTAACAGTGGCCAAGCGCACGTGAGCAGTACCATCCAAACCATCAATGAGCTGTCCAACGACATCAGCGAGTCATCTCAGGTCGTGGGCCAAGTCGATGCCCAGGTGGAGAAAATCGGTACTGTCGTGGTCACCATTCAAGGAATTTCAGAGCAAACCAACCTTCTGGCACTCAATGCCGCGATAGAAGCCGCACGAGCCGGTGATACGGGGCGTGGTTTTGCGGTGGTGGCTGATGAAGTACGCAAGCTGGCGCAACACACCCAAGAAGCCACGGTGGAAATTCAAGACATGATCACCCAGTTGCAGCAAAGTGCGCAAAAAGCGGTGGGCTTGATGGATCGCAGTGTTTCCGAGGCCAAGACAGGCGTCGAGTCAGTGAGCCAGGCTGGCGGAGAGCTTGAGCAAATCGTCACGCAAATCCAATCGCTCAATGACATGAACTTCCAAATCGCTTCCTCGGCAGAACAACAAGCGTCAGTGGCCGGTGAGATGAACCAAAACCTCACCAATGTTAAAGATTTGGTCCAGGCATCGGTGACGGTGGCGGGCGAGCTGCATGAAACGGCAGAGATGGTTGAACAAAGTGCGCAATCACTTAAAGATAAAATTGAGGCCTTTAAAGTCTAACCACGTTTGAGGTTTTATCCCGTAATCAACAACGGCTCGCTGCATCGGCGAGCCGTTTTTGTTAGTGTCGAGACAGGACGATAGCAAAAGGACTGCCCATGGTACTCTCTGACTCGCTTGCCGCTTGCTTGCATCAGTACTGGACACGATTAAACGAATTTGCCCCTGACGCCGTGCCGCAATGGCAAGGTGCGGCGCGTGAGCGACTCGAGCAGGCCTTAGCGTGTAGCGAGTTTGTCGCCAAGGCATTAACTCAAACCTCTGGCCTTCTCGACTGGCTGTATCAGCATCATCAGCAAGCCTCGCGTGAGCAGACATATCAAGCTGAGCTGAGTCAGATGTTGGACGCGGTAACCGATGAGAGCGAGTTTCACCGTCAACTCCGTCGGCACCGCCAGCGTGAACTCGTATGGATAGCGTGGCAAGAGATCCACAATCAATGGCCAGTTGAGCAAGGTTTACAGCACTTATCAGCCCTTGCGGAAGCGCAAATCTTATCGGCTTATCAATGGCTCTATCAGCGCGCCTGTCACGACTGGGGGACCCCTATGAGCCCTGAGGGTGAGCCGCAGCCGATGCTGATTTTGGGCATGGGTAAACTCGGTGGCGGCGAGCTTAACTTCTCTTCAGATATCGACCTGATCTTTACCTACCCTGARGCGGGAGAAACCCAGGGCGCGAGAAAAAGCATCGCCAATGCGCAATTCTTTACTCGGCTTGGACAGCGCTTGATCAAAGCACTTGATCAACCCACGGTGGACGGTTTTTGTTATCGGGTTGATATGCGCCTGCGTCCCTTTGGCGATAGTGGCCCTTTGGTGATGAGCTTTTCCGCACTCGAAGATTACTACCAAGAACAAGGGCGTGATTGGGAGCGCTATGCGATGGTGAAAGCGCGCGTGATGGGTAAAGAGCAGTATGACTGCTATCAAACCTTACGCCAGATGCTACGCCCGTTTGTCTTCCGTCGTTATATCGACTTTAGTGCCATTCAAGCGTTGCGGCGGATGAAACAGTTAATCCAACGAGAGGTACGCCGGCGTGGCTTAACCGACAATATTAAGCTGGGTGCAGGAGGCATTCGGGAGATTGAGTTTATTGCTCAGTCGTTTCAGCTTATTCGTGGCGGCCGAGAGCCCAGTTTGCGCCAGCGCGGCTTACTCGACACCTTAGATGCGATTGCGGAACTGGAATTATTGCCCACCGCTGAGGTAAGCCAATTAAAGGCCGCGTATTGCTATTTGCGCCGGGTAGAAAACCTCCTACAAGCGATTGATGACAACCAAACGCAGACCCTGCCCGATAACGWCCTTGATCGTGAGCGGCTTTGTCACGCCATGGGGGTCAATGATTGGACGCGCTTACAGGCCGACATCACCCAGCATATGCAAGCGGTTAATCAGGTATTTTCCGGCTTGATTGGCGAAGATGAGCAAGAAACAGAGACGGATGTCGACACTGAGTATCATGATCTATGGGCGATGGCGCGCGATGTAGAAAACGCCCACTTGATCTTAGCGGGCTTAGATCTACCGGACACCAATATTGCTGAGCAGTTATTGGCGTTTAAACAAGAGCTGGCTAAGCGCACAGTGGGGCCGCGAGGACGTGAGGTGCTCAACCGTCTGATGCCGGTGATGTTAAGCAAGCTACTGACGTTGCCGCAACCGCAGCAGGTGTTGCCACATATCACCCACCTGTTACTCAATATCTCGACACGGACGACCTACTTAGAGCTGTTGGATGAGCACCCCGGGGCGATCGATCAGCTGTTGCGGCTTTGTACGGCCAGCCCGATGGTAGCAGAGAAGTTAGCACGTTATCCTTTGCTACTGGATGAACTGCTCGATTTAACCCATTTGTATCAACCTTTAGCGCCCGATGCCTATCGCAGCGAATTACGCGATTATCTTGCCCGTATCCCGGTTGAGGATATGGAGCAACAAATGGAAGCGGTGCGTCAGTTTAAGCAAGTTCAGTTATTAAAAATTGCCGCGGCGGATATCGCGGGTGTGCTGCCCGTGATGCGTGTCAGTGATCATTTGACTTACTTGGCCGAAGCGATTGTGGAGGCGGTGGTTAATCAGGCCTGGCACCAAATGGTGGAAAAATATGGCCAACCGACACACTTAGGCGAGCGAGAGGGGCGTGGTTTTGCGGTGATTGGCTACGGCAAGTTAGGCGGATGGGAGCTGGGTTATAATTCCGATCTCGACGTGGTTTTTCTCCACGATTGCCCCGCGGATGTTGAGACTGACGGACGCAAAGTGATTGATGGTCGGCAGTTTTATCTGCGTCTGGCCCAGCGCATCGTCCATCTTTTCTCTACGCGTACACCTTCTGGGGTACTCTATGAAATAGACACGCGCCTTCGCCCTTCTGGCACCTCTGGAATGCTAGTCAGTACACTGGACGCTTACGCGGATTACCAGCAAAACGAAGCCTGGACATGGGAGCACCAAGCGTTGGTGCGTGCGCGCATGATATATGGTGATCCTCAGCTTGAGTCGGCGTTTACCCAGGTGCGCCATCATATTCTCGCTGCGCCGCGAGACACACAGATATTACGAGAGCAAGTCAGTGGCATGCGAGAAAAAATGCGTCAGTATAAAGCGACAGGACAAAAAGAGACCTTCTCCATCAAACAAGACGCCGGTGGGATCACTGATATCGAGTTCTTAGCCCAGTACCTGGTACTCGGCAACAGTGCCACACAACCTGCGTTAACCCGTTACAGCGATAATGCGCGCATTTTTGAGCAAGCCGGAGACCTGGAGGTGATGCCACTGGCGCAGGCGGCGGGGTTAAAGTCGGCCTATACGCGGATGCGCAATGCGCTTCATCGCAGCCATTTGGCGGGTGAGAGTGGCAAGGTGGAGGCTGATGCCTTTATCGATGAGCGCGAAGCCGTGCAACAAGCTTGGCAACAGTGGTTTGATGGGTAAGTGAAGTAGCGCGCCTTGACTCAACCATCAGGCCGCGATTGGCGGCCTGTATGGGACTATATTCCCTCATATAAGGAAGGTTCACCCTCTGGGCGAGTTTTAAAACGGCGATGCAACCACATGTATTGCTCAGGGGCTTGTAAGATTAATTGCTCAACCGCGCGATTGGTCACAACGGCAGCTGCATCGGCGTCGTTGGGAAAATCTTGCAGCGGAGAATGAATGGTTATCCGGTACTGGCCACCGCGTCGATCTCTCACAATCGAAAACGGGACCACAGTGGCGTGACCGGCATGCGCGAGCAAGTGTGTCCCTGTGGTCGTACACGCTTTATTAACGGCGAATAATGGCGCAAAGGTTGAGCGGCGTCGTCCATAGTCATGATCCGGTGCATACCACATCCTATCGCCTTGTTTGAGGTGATGAATCATGGTTTTAACGTCTTTTCGGTCGATAGCGCCATTGTGTCGCGTCCGGCCACGGTACTGGAACCAATCATAAACAGGATTATTGTTAGGGCGGTACACACCCACGCCCGGCGTGACCTCTCCTAAGGCACGCGCGCCGAGTTCTAAATTCATCGAGTGGACAGCGATTAAGAGCACACCTTGCGCCTGACTTTCTAAGTGTTTTAGTTGGTCTAGGCCTTCATAGACCATATGTTTTTTGATGCGCCAAGAAGGCCAAAACCATGCCATACAGGTTTCAAAAAGGGCCAAGCCGGAGTTGGCGAAGTTCTCTTTCACCATCGCTTGACGCGAGGCTGGACTCATTTCAGGGAAACACAACGCCAGATTACGCTCGGCAATTTTAACGCGGCGTTTCATTAGTGTATGCATCAAGTGGCCCAAGCTGCGGCCCATATAAAATTGGACGCGATAAGGCAGCCAGCTAGCCATATACATTAACCCGACGCCGAGCCAGGTATGAAGATAGCGAGGGTGAAGAAATCCAAGGCGAAAAGTGGGGGCTGAAAAATCGCTCATAGCGTTAATGACTCATGAAAACCAAACCAGAAAGAGCCGTAAGGCCCGCGCCATTGTAGAGTAAATTCTTGGCGCTGTCCTGCGCGAGTGTGCGCAGTGAGTGTTGAGATTGTGCGCAGCACACGCCTGAGAGCGCCCCATTTAGCCTATGGCTATGCTACTATCGCTCGGTAACGACAGTATTCGGAGATCCAGATGAAACTCAGCCTTCCTGACTACAGCCAAGCCAATGTTCTGGTCGTCGGCGATGTAATGCTCGATCGCTATTGGTATGGACCGACTGGGCGCATTTCCCCAGAAGCGCCTGTCCCCGTAGTGAAAATCAACCAAACGGAAGAACGCCCTGGTGGCGCGGCAAACGTGGCGATGAATATCGCAGCCTTGGGTGGACAGACTCAGCTGATTGGTCTGACGGGCAAGGATGAACAGGCTGACGCGCTCACGCAAACCCTCGACTCGTTAAATGTTAACTGTGATTTTGTGGCGCTGGACTCGCATCCCACCATTACTAAGCTTCGAGTCATGAGCCGTAACCAGCAGTTGATTCGTCTGGATTTTGAAGAGGGATTTGCGGGGGTGGATGTGGCACCCATGCTGGCCAAAGTCGAAGCGGCATTGCCCAAGACGCAGGCGATGATCTTATCGGACTATGCCAAGGGGGCACTCGACGAGGTGCAAACATTGATTCAGGCCGCCAAACAAGCGGGTGTCACCACCTTAGTGGATCCTAAAGGCACGGACTTTGAACGCTATCGTGGCGCCAGTCTGCTGACGCCAAATATGACTGAATTTGAAGCCGTAGCAGGCACAGTGACGGACGATCAAAGCTTGGAAGAAAAAGGCTTGGCGCTGATTAAGCAGTACGAGCTTGGTGCCTTGTTGGTCACCCGTAGTGAACATGGGATGACATTGCTGCGCCCAGAGGCCGCGCCGCTGAACTTGCCAACGCTTGCCAAAGAAGTGTACGACGTCACAGGGGCTGGCGATACCGTGATATCGGTACTGGCGGCATCTTTGSCCGCGGGCAAACCGATAGAGCAAGCCTGTGCACTGGCTAATGCCGCTGCCGGTGTGGTGGTGGGCAAGTTGGGTACTTCAACCCTCTCCACTATCGAGCTCACCGAAGCGGTACACGGCTCGCACGAGTCTGGTTTTGGTGTCACCACCGAAGCGCAGCTGATTGATGCGGTGCATGTCGCTCAAGGGCGAGGTGAGAAAGTGGTGATGACCAATGGCTGCTTTGATATTTTGCATGCAGGCCATGTCGCGTACCTCAATGAGGCCGCCAAACTAGGCGATCGCCTGATTGTGGCGGTGAACACCGACGCATCAGTACAGGCCTTGAAAGGGCCTGGCCGCCCGGTCAATCCAACTGATCGACGGATGGCGGTGCTAGCAGGGCTGGGCGCGGTCGATTGGGTGGTTCCTTTTGGCGAAGAAACCCCCGCGCGTCTGATTGGCGAAGTCTTGCCCGATATGCTGGTTAAAGGCGGTGATTATCAGGTCAACGAGATTGCCGGTGCCGAGGCGGTGCTCGCCAACGGGGGAGAGGTCAAGGTGCTTAACTTTGAAGATGGCTGCTCCACCACAGAAATCATTGAGTCGATTCGGCGTGGTCAATAGCGCCTCTTGCCCTTTCAACTAATGACAATAAAAAAGGTGCCCGTCGGCACCTTTTTGCGTTCTCGAGCCTCAAGTGTGAATCACTCTTGTTTCACCAGCCCTTGGTTAATATCGAGCAAGTCTTGCTCAGACAAGGTGCCCATCGCTTGGTGTAAACGTAAACGGCTTAGAATATAGTCGTAGCGTGCATTGGAGAGGTTGCGGTTGGCATCGTAAAGGCGACGCGTGGCATCCAAAACATCGACAATGGTACGTGTACCCACTTCAAAGCCGGCTTCTGTCGCTTCTAACGCAGAGCGCGCAGAAACCACGGTTTGCTCATAGGCACGCAGGGCACCAATTGAGGCATTGATGTCGTTATAGAAGGCACGCACATCTTTTACCGTGCTGCGGTATTTGGCTTCCAGACTTTGTGACGCGGCCACATACTCATGCTGCGCCTTTTCCACATTGGCCGAGGTGCTGCCGCCAGTGAACAGTGGCAAGCTAAAGTCTATCGCAGCCTTCCCCTCGTTGGAATCAATAGAGCCTGGCGTGTGTTGGTTATCAACATCCTTCATCCCGTATTGTGCGCTGAAGGTCAGCGTGGGCAGGTGGCCGGTTTTAGCCAGCTTAATCTGCTCTTTGGCGGTATCACGGGCAATACGGTTGGCGAGTAACTCGAGGTTTTTCTCTTCGGCGATTTTGACCAACGCGGCCGGTTGCTGCTGCGGGTTACTGGCACTAAAGCGGTCAGTGTCCAGTACGCGTAAGTCTCTCGGGGCTTGGCCGGTGATCTCACGCAAGCCTTCATAGCTGTTGGTGAGCGCATTTTCGGCCAAGATTTCATCGGCGAGCACAGCGTCATACTGCGCTTGCGCGTCATGCACATCGGTAATTGCCGAAAGGCCCACTTCAAAACGTTGCTTGGTTTGTTCAAGCTGACGGCCCACGGCCGCTTTTTCTGCCTGAATAAACTCAAGCTTGTCCATGGCGCGGAGCACGTCAAAATAGGCTTGTGCCACGCGTAGCATTAACCCTTGCTGCTGGGCAGCATAGGTCGCATCTAACTGGCGCGCCTGCATTTCGCTGATATCCAGGTTGATCCAGCTATCACGTTTGAAAAGCTGTTGGCTTAAGCTGATATCGGCACTGGTGGTGTTGACGTCACGCTCATCGTCGCTGTCATTGCGGGTAATGGCGTATCCCGCATTTAATGCGATTTGTGGTAGCAAGGTGCCACGGGTCGCATCGACGGCAGAAAACGCTGCGTCGCGCTCGGCGGCCGCTTGATTAAGAGTGGGATCGCTTTGCTTCGCTTGTTGATAAATTTGGGCGAGATCATCGGCAAGGGCTGCACTGCTTACGCTGCCGAGTGCCAAGCTTAACGCCAAAGGGAGCAATTTTTTCATAGATGGAATCCCTGAATCTGTGCGATTGGATAAATAAACGTCCACTAGCTTACCGCAATTATGCTTGCGTGAAACTGACAATTTGTTAGGACATTGAGTGTAAACTATCCAATTTGCAAATGGGACTGAAAAATAGTTGTAACTTTTATCAAAAAAGTTAAGTTTGTGGGGTGCGAGAAAGACGCGCGTTGCCGATCGGCACAGGCCAGCGGGTCTAGGCGTGACTCAGCACTTCAGTTCGTCAGCTCGTGTCAGCGAGAATAAGGAGCCCGCATGTCAGACTATCCGCCCGGACAATTCGATCGCGACGATATTGTGATCGAGGATATTTCGCCGCTTTATCAAGGTTTCTTTTCCATTCAGCGCTATCAGTTTCGCCATCGTTTGTTTGAAGGCGGCTGGAGTGGCTCTGTGGTGCGGGAGTTGTTTGAACGTGGCCACGCGGTGGCTGTTTTGCCGTATGATCCCGTCCGTGATGAAGTGGTGATGCTTGAGCAAATCCGCGTGGGGGCGATGGCAGCAGGCGCGACACCATGGCAACTGGAAATTGTGGCTGGGATGATAGACAAAGACCAATCCCCCGAGCAGGTTGCCCACCGTGAAGCGCGAGAAGAAGCGGGACTATTACTGCATCAAATGGAGCGTGTTACCCGTTATTTATCCAGCTCTGGTGGCTGCTCTGAACAGTTGGATGTGTTTGTCGCGATTGTTGATGCCTCGGACGCCGAAGGCGTACACGGCCTCGACAGTGAAAACGAAGACATTTTGGTGCATCGATTGTCTCGCCAACACGCCTATCAAAAAGTGGTTGATGGCGAGATTGAAAACGCCGCCTCAATCATTGCGTTGCAATGGTTGGAACTCAATGCCAGTCGGTTACGTCAAAGCTATAATGAACAAAACAGTAAATAGACAGTAGGTGCGTGTGAAAACAGAATATCGCGTCGACTTGCCAGCGATGATGCGCTTGTATGAAACCAACTATGCCAAACTTGTCCGTTTGATGCCCAAGCGTGACGAGGTGGGACAGGTGTGTCGATACGATATCCAAGGGCAGGAATATGCCTTGGTCGTGCGTGAGTCAACCCGCTATACCACCTTACTGGATATTGCGCAGTTGAGCCCAGGCGCCGCACCCGATTACTTACGTGCTAACCTGACAGTGCGCTTGTATCACGATGCACGGGTCGCGGAAGTGTGTACCACGCAGCAGATTTCACGCTTAAAACCACGTTATGATTACCCGAATCCGCGTATGCATCAGCGCGACGAAAAACATCAGGTTAATGCATTTTTATCGGATTGGCTTGGCCACTGCTTACGTCGTGGCGTGGTGGCGTCTGATCCTATGTATAAATCATCGTTAAACTAAACCAGCAAAGGTATTTTCAACGTTGCAGTCTTGCCAGATAGATAACGCCGACGGCGATTGTATTCGTCTTTTGCAAATCACCGACACACACCTGTTCGCGAGTGAGCAGGGTAGCTTGCTGGGTATTAATACGCTTCGCAGCTACCATGCGGTGCTGGATGCCATCAGTGCCACTGACCCGACTTTTGACGCTATTATTGCCACGGGGGATCTGTCCCAAGATCACTCTGCCTTATCGTATCGTCGTTTTGTCGACGGTATCGCCCGGTGGTCACAGCCTTGCTTTTGGCTTCCGGGAAATCATGATTATCAGCCAGAAATGAGCGCGGTATTACAGTCAAATACCCTTCGCTCTTGCTCGCAAGTCCTGTTGGGAGAGCACTGGCAAATGGTGCTGCTCGACAGTCAGGTGGCCGGAGTGCCGCACGGTGAGTTATCACAAGCGCAACTGAACCTTTTGGATACACACTTAAGCGCGTACCCTGAACGTCATGCGTTGGTGTTGCTGCACCACCATCCGCTGGATGCAGGAAGCACCTGGTTAGATCAGCACAAACTGGCTAATCGAGAGGCATTCTGGCAAGTGATGGCGCGTCACCCTCAAGCGAAAATTGTGGTGTGTGGGCATATTCATCAGGCATTGGATGTGGGTTATCAAGGCACTCGTGTGATGGCGGCGCCCTCCACCTGTATCCAGTTTATGCCGGACTCACACGACTTTGCGCTCGACAACCAGAACCCAGGTTGGCGCTGGCTTGAGCTGTATGACGACGGACGCGTAGACACGCAAGTGGTGCGTATAACCGGTCAGCATTTTCGGCCAGACTTCGATTCCAGCGGATATTAATCATGCCATCAGCGTTGCTTTATCTTCATGGCTTTAACAGCTCGCCGCAATCGTTAAAGGCGAGACAGATGCAAGCCTATTGCGCCCAACATCGTAGTGATATTGAGGTGTTGGTGCCACAACTGCCCAGTCACCCTGAGCCCACCGTGCAGTTGCTGACAGAACTGATCACGCGCTTTAGCGAAACCCATCGGCTGGGTTTGGTGGGAAGTTCGTTGGGGGGCTTTTTGGCCACCTGGCTGAGTGAGCGTTATCAACTGCCCGCTGTGCTGGTTAATCCCGCCGTTCGCCCTTACGAACTCTTGCAAGATTATGTTGGGGAACAAGTTAATCCTTACACCCAAGAACGCTACACCCTCGAGGCCGCCGATATCCACGCCCTGCGTGAGATTGATGTGCCTGTCTTATCTCATCCTGAGCGATTTTGGTTATTGCAACAGGAAGGTGATGAGGTGCTGGACTACCGCCAAGCAGTGGAAAAATTCAGTGCCAGTCAACAAACGGTTGAGCCGGGAGGCGACCATAGCTTTGTCGGCTTTGAACGTTACTGTGGTGATATCCTCCAGTTTCTTGGTATCTAGCGCACTATCACGCCAGAGTCATTGAAACAGAGGCACGCAGACGCAGGCTCGTGCTATCTTAGCCTTTACTTCCCAGCAGACGGATAGCAGCTCACAGAAACTTGTGGCAATCTGGCACCGCGCTTGACAAGCGGATCCCCCTTGCTGACCATGTCATCACATTTATTAAGCCAATCGATTATGACAGAACAAAATTATAACGCAGGATCGATAGAAGTCCTCAATGGGCTCGAGCCCGTGCGCCGACGCCCCGGTATGTATACAGATACCAGTCGCCCTAACCACCTTGGGCAGGAAGTTATCGACAATAGTGTTGATGAAGCGTTAGCTGGCCATGCCAGCAAGATTGATGTGATTCTCCATGCCGACCAGTCACTGGAAGTGATCGATGATGGTCGCGGGATGCCGGTTGATATTCACCCTGAAGAAGGCGTCTCTGGGGTTGAGCTGATTCTATGCAAACTGCATGCGGGCGGTAAGTTCTCCAACAAAAGCTACCAATTTAGCGGTGGTTTACACGGGGTGGGGATCTCCGTGGTCAACGCGTTGTCTCATCGGGTAGAGATTACCGTTAAGCGCGATGGTCAAGTCTACGACATTGCCTTTGAAAATGGCGACAAAGTACAAGATTTAACCGTGACCGGTACCTGTGGTCGTCGCAACCGTGGCACACGCGTGCATTTTTGGCCTGACGGCCAGTTTTTTGACTCTGACAAGTTTTCACTCTCTCGCCTTAAAACCATCTTAAAAGCCAAGGCGGTGCTGTGCCCGGGATTGACGGTCAATCTCAATGATAAATACACCGACGAGACCACGTCTTGGTGTTACCAAGATGGATTGAAAGACTACCTGGCTGACAGTGTTAAAGGTTATGAAGTCCTGCCAGAGACACCTTTTATCGGCGAATTCAGTGGTCAGACCGAAGCGGCGGATTGGGCGGTTATTTGGTTACCTGAAGGGGGCGAGCTAACCACAGAAAGCTATGTCAACCTGATCCCAACGGCACAAGGTGGCACGCATGTGAATGGCTTGCGCCAAGGGATGCTGGAAGCGATGCGCGAATTCTGTGAGTTCCGTAACCTTCTCCCGCGCGGCGTTAAGCTGACCGCCGACGATATCTGGGAGCGTTGTGCCTACGTGCTCTCGGTTAAAATTCAAGACCCACAGTTTGCGGGGCAAACCAAAGAGCGCTTGTCCTCTCGTCAATGTGCGGCGTTTGTGTCTGGGGTGGTCAAAGATGCCTTTAGTTTGTGGCTCAATGAGCGTCCCCACCTTGCTGAGCGTTTGGCGGAAGTGTGTATTGCCAGTGCCCATCGTCGCATGCGTGCCGCGAAAAAGGTGGTGCGTAAGAAGGTGGCATCAGGCCCCGCGCTACCCGGAAAGCTCACAGATTGTGCGATGCAAGACTCGAGTCGTACCGAGCTATTTTTGGTCGAGGGGGACTCGGCAGGTGGGTCAGCTAAGCAGGCTCGGGATCGCGAATTTCAAGCGGTGATGCCGCTTCGAGGCAAGATCCTCAATACGTGGGAAGTCTCCGCCGATCAAGTGCTGGCCTCCCAAGAAGTACACGATATTTCGGTGGCGTTGGGCATTGATCCTGACTCTGGGGACTTGGGCAACCTTCGTTACGATAAAATCTGCATCCTCGCCGATGCGGACTCCGATGGCCTACATATTGCGACCTTGCTATGTGCACTCTTTGTGCAGCACTTTAGATCCTTGGTTCAGGCTGGCCATGTGTACGTGGCGATGCCGCCGCTTTACCGCATTGATTGTGGCAAAGAGGTTTTTTATGCCTTGGATGAAGATGAAAAAGCAGGGATCCTTGAGCGTTTGAGCAATAAACGCGGCAAAATCAATGTGCAACGCTTTAAAGGCTTGGGGGAAATGAACCCATTACAGCTGCGTGAAACCACCATGGATCCCAATACCCGTCGCCTGGTTCAGCTCACCATTGATGATGATGAGCAGACGCAGCAACTGATGGACATGCTGCTGGGTAAAAAACGGGCAGAGGACCGCCGTCATTGGTTGCAGCAAAAAGGCGATATGGCCGAGCTTATCGATATCTAAATTACTATAACGGGATCTAATTCGCATGACAGAGGTGACTTATGATGGGGTAGAGCAGCTTGCTCTGCGCCAGTTCACTGAGGACGCATACCTCAATTACTCGATGTACGTCATCATGGATCGCGCACTGCCGTTTATCGGCGATGGCTTAAAGCCAGTGCAGCGCCGGATCATTTACGCGATGTCAGAGCTGGGGCTATCTGCCACGGCAAAATATAAAAAATCGGCGCGTACTGTCGGGGATGTATTGGGTAAATACCATCCTCATGGCGACTCGGCGTGTTACGAGGCCATGGTATTGATGGCCCAGCCGTTTTCCTATCGTTATCCGCTGGTGGACGGTCAGGGTAACTGGGGGGCGCCTGACGATCCTAAATCGTTTGCGGCGATGCGGTACACGGAATCACGCTTATCACGCTTCTCTGAAGTGTTGCTGCAAGAACTCGGGCAAGGGACGGTTGAATGGGGGCCTAATTTTGATGGCACCATGAAAGRGCCTAAAACCTTGCCGGCACGCTTACCGCATATTCTCCTCAATGGGATCACCGGGATTGCGGTGGGGATGGCGACAGATATTCCGCCACATAATGCGCGTGAACTTGCTAATGCCTTGGCCGCAATGATCGATAAGCCAAGCCTGGACTTAGACGGTGTACTAGAGCATGTGCAGGGGCCTGACTACCCCACCGAAGCGGAAGTGATCACGCCGAAGTCAGATTTGAAAAAGCTCTATGCGAGCGGCCGTGGCTCTATCAAAATGCGCGCGCTGTGGCATAAAGAAAGCAATGAAATCGTGATCACTGCGCTGCCTCATCAAGTGTCGGGCGCTAAGCTGCTAGAGCAAATCGCCAATCAAATGCGGGCGAAAAAGCTGCCGATGGTGGACGATCTCCGTGATGAGTCGGATCATGAAAACCCGACCCGGATTGTGATTGTGCCGCGCTCTAACCGTGTCGATTGTGATCAACTGATGGATCACTTGTTCGCCTCGACCGATCTAGAGAAGAACTACCGCGTTAACCTCAATATGATTGGCCTGGATGGACGCCCGCAAGTTAAAGGCTTACAGGGCATCTTATCTGAGTGGTTAACGTTCCGCCGCCAGACGGTGAGACGTCGCCTTGAACATCGGCTGGAAAAAGTCCTCGCTCGCCTGCATATTCTAGAGGGCTTACTCGCCGCTTACCTGAACATTGATGAGGTGATTGAAATCATCCGCAGTGAGGATGAGCCAAAAGCCGAGCTGATTGCACGTTTTGGTTTGAGCGAGAAACAGGCAGAGGCGATCCTTGAGATCAAATTACGCCAGTTAGCCAAGCTTGAGGAAATCAAGATCCGTGGTGAGCAAGATGAATTGAGCAAAGAGCGCGATAAGCTCGAGAAACTGCTTGGCTCCGATCGTCGCTTGAATACCTTAATCAAAAAAGAAATCCTCGCGGATGCGGAAAAATACGGGGACGACCGCCGTTCCCCGCTGGTTGAGCGAGCAGAGGCCAAAGCGTTAACCGAGCGTGACTTGGTCCCCAGCGAACCCATCACTGTGGTGCTCTCAGATAAAGGGTGGATCCGCCACGCCAAAGGGCATGATGTGGATGCCTCTGGCCTTAACTACAAAGCAGGCGACAAGTTCCTCGACGCAGCACCGGGAAAAAGTAATCAACCCGCGGTTTTCCTGGGGTCTGATGGTCGCAGTTATGCCATAGAGTCGCACACCTTGCCATCAGCACGCAGCCAAGGTGAGCCGATTACTGGGCGAATTAATATCACCCCAGGCTCGTCGATTCGTCATGTACTAATGGCCGATGAGGGACAGTTCACATTGGTGGCCTCGGATGCCGGTTATGGTTTTGTCTGCAAGCAAGCGGATATGTTATCCAAAAACCGTAGCGGTAAGGCCTTACTGACCGTGCCTGATCAGGCTGAAGTGATGCCGCCACGCCAGGTTGTTGATTTGGAAAGCGATTTGATTGTCGCGATTTCCAATGAAGGCCGCATGCTGGTGTTCCCGGTCCATGAGCTTCCGCAACTGAGTAAAGGGAAAGGGAATAAGATCATTAATATTCCTGGCGCACGTGCCAAATCACGTGAAGAGGTGTTAAGTCAACTGTATGTGGTGCCGGCCAATGCCGGGGTGACCTTGCACGCTGGGAAACGCAAACTGACCTTAAAACCGGATGATCTCACGCATTATCGTGGCGAGCGAGGTCGACGAGGCAGTATGCTGCCGCGTGGTCTTCAGCGTGTCGATCACATCGAGATCCTGCCCGAACGCTAAGTCGCTACCGCCCCTGACTCCAGGGGCGGAGCGGGTGCATTTTTGCGCTGAATCGGTATACTGATTCGCCTTTCACGCCTGCTCTTTGGAGAGAGAAATGATTTTTGTCGTGCGACTGCTGGCTTTATTGATTGTCGCTGTTTTACTGTTTGTTTTTGGTGGGTTGTATTGCTTGTTAAGCCCTCGCAATCCTCGTAATTGCTACCATATCAGTAAGTGGTTTGGACGCCTCTCTGTTTTGTTCGGGATTCGCCTTGAACTGCGCTTCGCGGAAGGGGCCCCGCGTGAGCCTGGCGCTAGCGTGTGTATTGCCAACCACCAAAGTAATTGGGATATGGTGACCTTATCGAATGCGTTGATGCCTGGCGCGGTCACCGTGGGTAAGAAAAGCCTGTTATGGATCCCCATTTTTGGCCAGCTGTATTGGCTCACGGGCAACGTGTTGATTGATCGTGCCWATCGTAGTAAAGCCATGGGCACCATTGCACAGGTCACAGAGAAAATCCGAGCCAAACAATTAAGCGTATGGTTATTTCCTGAAGGGACACGCTCACGTGGACGTGGTTTGTTACCTTTCAAAACCGGCGCATTTCATGCTGCTATTGGCGCGAACGTCCCCTTGATTCCAATCGTATGTAGCTCGACACATCACCTAAAAGCGAACCGCTGGAACAACGGCCATGTGATTGTTGAAGTGATGGCGCCGATTTCGTCAACGGGCTACGATAAAGACAATGTCCGTGACCTCGCTAAGCATTGCCATCAGGTGATGAAAAGCAAGCTCGAACAGCTTGATGCAGAAGTGGCGGAGCGCAACCAAGGCGTTCGCTAATTGAGGATAGGTTTATGACTTCAACCCAGCGCCACCATGTGGTTTTGGTGTCACCGAGCGGTGAACCTCAAGGGATCGCTGAAAAGTTGGAGGCCCATCAGCAAGGATGGCTGCACCTGGCCTTCTCAGTGATGTTGTTTCGTTGCAACGAACAGGGTGAGCGTGAGTACTTGCTGCAGCGTCGGGCGTTGGACAAGTATCACAGTGGCGGGCTGTGGACTAATACGTGCTGCTCGCACCCCAAACAAGATGAGCCGGTTGCAGCGGCGGCGAAACGGCGTTTATACGAGGAGCTAGGCATTGCGCGCCCGCTTGATTTTACCCTGGGCCCGTGTTTTGAATACCGTGCCGAGTTGGATAACGGGTTGATAGAGCATGAATGGGACCAAGTCATCGCCTGTGAAGTCAGCCATGTCGACATGATCCCTAACCCAGATGAAGTAGCAGACTGCCGCTGGTGGTCTGAAGGGGAAGTCWAGCAGGCGATGGTGGATGCTCCCGAGCGCTTCACCGCTTGGTTTGCTGACGTTTTATCACGTATCGATGTGATGGCGCGCTGTTGATAAGCGTGCGCTATGCAACCACGAGATAAAAAAGCGGCGCCTGGAGGCGCCGGTTTTGCGTTAGCTTTTGGTTGAAGTAGCTTTTCGTTGCCGTCGCTTACCAATTAGGCTTGGCGCACCGCAATCGCTTCAATTTCGATATCAACATCCTTGGGCAGGCGTGCGACTTCAACGCATGAACGAGCAGGATAGCTTTCCACACCGTGCTCATCGAAGAACGCACCATACACTTTGTTGACATCGGCAAAGTCTTCCATATTTTTGACAAACACAGTGAGCTTAACAATATCATTCACTTTAAGCCCAGCAGCTTCAACCACTGCTTTAACGTTGTCGAGAGACTGACGTGTTTGTGCGGTGATTTCAGGCGAGATCTGGCCAGTCACTGGGTTGACGGGAATTTGACCTGAGGTCAGCACCATGTTGCCAAGGTCAACGCCTTGCGAATACGGACCAATAGCTTCTGGTGCCTGCTCGGTTTGCAGTACTTGGGTCATTGTTAGTTCCTTTGTTATAAAAAGCGAGACCTATAGTCTGCAACGGTTAGCTTGCCACGTAAAGCCGTTTACTCAGGGGCGAGGCGGTCTCGAACCACTTGTTCGCAGGCGGCAAGCTCATTGAGCTGGCGGGGGGCCACCAGGACAGTGTCGTTCCCGCCAACCGTTCCTAAGATCAAAGGATGTCGGTGCAAGTCGAGTAAGCGAGCGATCAACTGTGCGCCGCCTGGATGCGTTTTCACGACCACCATGGCTTGGCTACAGGTGATGTCATCGATTTGCGAGCCGACAGAAGATACCGCGTAGACAGGCTCCATGTCTCCGCTGAGCGCGTAGACCTTTTGCCCATGCGCATTGGGCACTTTGGCGACCCCGAGCTTGGATAGTAGGCGTGAAACGGTCGACTGGCTGACATCAAGATAGCCAAGTTGGACCAATTGCTGGCGCACGGCGTCTTGGGTGGTAAAGCTTTGCGTTTGCAGCAGGTGTCGACACGCAGAGAGGATATCGTCCTCCGGTGTGGCGGTTTCTACCGATAGAATTGCATCATTAACCACGGGCAACCCCTTATAATAAACGGCATTTCACGTCTATATCAGTGTATAAAGCTGATAATGCGTGATTCAATCGCATATGCTATCAGTTGCTTTTATAGGAAACTTTGATGGGTGTCACTGGGTGGTATCAATATTGAGAAATAGGGCGCCGAGCGGCGCCCAGAGTCAGATGGCGTTAATCGCCAAGGGTGGCAACCATTACCGCTTTGATGGTGTGGAGGCGGTTTTCTGCTTCGTCAAACACAATCGAGCAGTCTGACTCAAACACATCTTCGGTGACTTCTAGGCCTTTTAACCCATACTTTTCTTCGATTTCTGCCCCTACTGTGGTCTCGTTATTATGGAAGGCAGGGAGACAGTGCATGAATTTCACGTGCGGGTTCCCCGTGGCTTTCACCACATCCTTATTAACTTGATAGGGTTTCATCATCGCGACGCGCTCGTCCCACGCTTCTTTAGACTCTCCCATCGACACCCAGACATCGGTGTACAAGAAGTCACAATCTTTCACGCCTTCTTGTACGTCTTCGGTGAGCGTAATGCGTGCGCCGGTTTGCTCTGCGATTTCGCGGCATTGTGCGACGAGATCTTCTTCCGGCCAGAATGCTTTCGGAGCCACTAAGCGAATATCCATTCCCATTTTCGCGGCACCGACCATCAGGGAGTTCCCCATATTGTTTCGGGCATCGCCGAGGTATGCAAAGCGCATTTCGTGTAACTGCTTGCCGCGGCCATGTTCGAGCATGGTCATTAAGTCAGCCAAAATTTGCGTAGGATGAAACTCGGTGGTTAACCCATTCCAGACAGGTACCCCTGCGAACTCACCCAGCTCTTCGACAATATCCTGGCCAAAGCCACGGTACTCAATGCCGTCATACATCCGCCCCAATACGCGAGCGGTGTCCTTCATCGATTCTTTATGGCCAATTTGTGAGCCTGTTGGGCCGATGTAGCTCACCTGGCCGCCTTGATCAAACACAGCGGTTTCAAAGGCACAACGGGTGCGTGTTGACGACTTTTCAAAGATCAGAGCAATGTTCTTACCTTTCAGACGCGGTGTTTCATAACCGTTGTATTTGGCTTTTTTGAGTTCAATCGCCATGTCGATAAAGTGTTGGATCTCACGAGGTGTGAAGTCCAGCRGTTTTAAGAAGTTACGGTTGCGTAGGTTAAAAGCCATAATGGGCAATCCTCTTTGTTATGGGTCTCAGGCTTGTGCAGGCGCAGGTTGGCCGTGAGAAATATTGTTGTTATTGACTGAGTGTGGACGAATACGTGTGCCGGCTTGGCCTGCCAAAATCGCAAGGCCATCTTCGAGGGCACCAATCCCTACTAGCTTGCCGCCTTGGCGAATAAACTCGCAGGAGGCATCGATTTTTGGCCCCATAGAGCCGGCATCGAAGGTATATTGGCTGAGAGCATCGGGCGTTGTGTCGGCGAGTGCGCGTTGACTGGGCTCACCATAATTTAGGTAAACCGCGTCGGCATCGGTCAAAATAAGCAGTGCATCGGCATTGATTTGACGGGCGAGAAACGCAGCAGACATATCTTTATCAATGACCGCTTCAATACCTTTGAGTTGCCCCTCCTCTTGAATGACTGGGATACCGCCACCGCCGGTACAAATCACTAAATGCCCCTGTTTGATCAAACTGGCAATGGCATCATCCTCAATAATGCCAGTGGGTTGCGGGCTAGGTACCACCCGACGGAAATATTGGCCATCCGGTTTAATATCCCAGCCATACTTGTCAGCAAGCTGATTCGCCTCTTGTTGGTCATACACAGGGCCAATTGGTTTGGTGGGATTGGCGAATGCCGGATCCTTGGGATCCACCGTCATTTGCGTGAGCATGCAAGACACGTGTTGCTCTGGTGCTAAGTTATGTAGCTCTTGCATCAGCATATAGCCAATCATGCCCTGGGTTTCAGAGCCAAGTACATCTAAAGGGTAAGGAGTAACGGATTTGTATTCGAGCCCCTGCAGGGCTAGTAAGCCAACTTGGGGGCCATTACCGTGGACAAGCACTACATTGTATTGCTCACCAATTGCCGCGATGGTTTTCGCCGCTTTGGCAATGTTGGCGCGTTGAATGTCGGCTTCTAAAGGCTCGCCTCGACGCAGGAGGGCGTTGCCACCTAATGCAACGACGACAGTGGGTTTATTCATAATCATACTCTCTACAGTCGGTGGGGGCTGAGCCAGGCGCTCAGCCCATGCGAGGATTAAATACCATCACGATGAATCGGGCAGCTCATGCAGCGTGCGCCGCCGCGGCCGCGACCCAGCTCATCACCCGGGATGGAGAGAACAGTGATCCCGGCTTTGTCGTATTTCTCGTTGGTATAAGTGTTGCGCTCGTAGCCGACGACCACACCTGGGCGAACGGTCAAGACGTTGTTGGCGTCATTCCACTGTTCACGTTCCGCTTCAAAGCTATCGCCGCCCGTGGTGATCAGGTTCAGTGGGCCGACATCGAGGGCTTTTTCGATGGCGGTGAGGAAGTAGTCTTCTTCGCGCACATTGAGGTGGCCGCTACGGTCACCGGTCAGACTCCAACATTGGATGTCTTTGCGAATCACTTCGGGGTACACCGAGAAGGTGTCTTCACGCATGTGAGTCATCACGGTATCCAGATGCATGCAGGAGCGATGTTTTGGCAGCTCCATGGCAATCACTTGCTTGGCTTGGCCGTGTTTGAACAGGCTGGATGCGAGGTTTTCCACCCCTTGTGGCGTAGTGCGTTCAGACATGCCAATCAATACCACGCCTTTCCCTAAGACAGTGACATCGCCGCCTTCAATGGTGGCATTGTCATAATCAATGTTCTCGCCACCGAAGTAGGTAATAAAGTCGCCGTTCGCAAAGCGAGGGTGCCATTTGTAGATGGCCCTCAAGTGGTTCGTTTCACGCTTACGTGCGGGCTTGGCCATGGGGTTAATCGACACACCACCATATAACCAGCACGAGGTGTCACGTGTGAATAAGTGGTTAGGCAAGGGGTCAATGATAAAGTCGGATGGGGCGTGCATCGCTTGTAACATCGAGGTCGAGGCAATCGGTAGCTCGGAGTACGCTAGCCCCCCTAAGAACATGGAGGCGAGTTCGTGGTGGGGGAGATCATTGAGGTAGCAGCGAATATCGTTCGCAAATGACGGACCAAAGGTATAGTCCGAGATCTTAAGGTTCATCAGCCAGGCTTTGGCTTCGGGGACATCCAGGGTTTCGGCAAGGAGGTTTTGCAGCAATAACACCTCAACGCCCTGATCGCGTAGCGTTTGAGCGAATTTGTCATGCTCTTCCCCCGCCCGTTCCACTGACAGAACATCGTCGAAAAGTAAATCATGACAGTTTGAGGGGGTCAGGTGGGTTAAAGCACGCTCGGGGCGGTGCAACATCACGGTGCGTAATTGACCAATTTCAGAGCCGACATAGAAGTTGTTCATCTTTCTTTCTCCGTTTATCTCTGCTTGGCTTTTTATCGGAAGGGAAATAAAAAGTGCAGGTTTCTTATTGGGTACAGATTTATTCTAACGCGGTGAGCCGGTTGAACTTGAAGTTAGATCACATTGAAAACACTGCCTACGTTTCGGGGTTTTTACCCTGTGTTAATGGTATTTATGGCAGCATTGAAAAATGGTTTTTAATATTTAGTCACTTTTACTGAGTGCTTAGCGATATTATTTTTAAAGTGCTAGGTTTTTAGCGGTGGGTTTATACTTTTTATGCCTTTTTTATTTTGTTTCCATTTCACCTTATGCGGATTAAATGAATGATTATCTGTAGTGGTTTTTATATTTAACAAATGCCGACCGATTTTTGTTTTTATTTGTGATGACGATCGGTATTAAATCGCTTTGTGTTAATAATGTAATCTCAGTGTGAACGGAGTGGGGAAGCGTGCGCGGATAGCGGGGGACGTGATAGATATAAAAAAGCGCACTGCTTGATAGCAGTGCGCGCTACGCTAAGTTGATGACTGATATTATAACATGACGCCAAGGCTAAGCATGGCCATGATCATAATGGTAAGAATGCCAAGCAAGGGGGCGACCCATTTTATCCATTTCGCATAAGGCACGCGGGCAATGGCCAAACCCCCCATGACTACGCCGGAGGTAGGTGTAACGAGATTGACGATCCCCGAAGCCGATTGATAGGCGGTTACCACCAATTCGCGCCCGACGTTCGCAAAGTCGGCCAATGGTGCCATAATTGGCATGGTGAGCACTGCCAAGCCAGATGAGGAAGGCACCAAGAATGACAATAATACTTCCAACCAATACATCACGTTAATAAAGACGAAAGAAGATAAACCGCTGACTAAGCTCTCGGCACTATTAAGGATGGTGTCGGTAATCATGCCTTTATCCATAATCACCACGATCCCACGGGCAATGCCGATGATCAGCGCTACACCGAGTAGGTCTCTTGCCCCATCAATAAAGCTGGTGGTGATTTCTTCTTCGCTCATGCGTGCAATCAAGCCAATGATGATCGCAGCCCCCAGGAAGACGGCGGAGATCTCTGCCATCCACCACCCGAGCGAGGAGACGCCATAAATCATGACCGCGAATGCACCGGCAAAAATGGTAAGGATGACCTTACGTGTGGCGGTGAAGTCTAAGTTTTGATTATCATCGTGCTCGCCWAGGAAATGTTTTTTATTACTTTCATACTGATCATAAACAATCGATTGACTCTGATCGGCGCGCACTTTACGTGCATAGCGCATGACATAAGCGACGCAGATAAACCAGCCAATGACGAGGATGGCAAGGCGAAGCAGAATACCATCAGTAAAAGGGATCCCTGCTGCATTGGCGGCAATGACGGTCGCAAAGGGATTAATGGTTGAGCCTAACGTACCTATCCCTGCCCCAAGCAGTACCGTTGCCGCTGCCACCACAGGGTCAAAACGCGCGGCCATCATCACAGGCACGAGTAGCGTATAAAAAGGCAATGACTCTTCCGCCATACCATAAATAGTGCCCCCGGCGGCAAATAAGCCCATCAAAATGGGGATCATCCACTCTTCGCGTCCCTCCAGGCGTTTAGTGACGCGTTCAATCCCCGCATCAATGGCACCGGTTTTGGTGACCAGCCCTAAAAAGCCACCAATGATCAGAATGAACAGCGAGACATCAATGGCGGCGGCTTCATACGTTTGGTGGTTATAAAAGCCATCAATGGGGGCTAAAAGGACATCAACGATACCTTGCGGATTACTTTCAACTTGCTGATAAGTACCTGATATTGGAACTTGTTGACCCAGTTCTTCGTTAAGAGTGCGGTCGTATTGCCCGGCGGGCACCACCCAACTTAGGGCGGCGACGACGGCGATAAGAATGAATAGAATGGTATAGGCAGACGGGAACTTTAAGTTCGAGAGCCAGCCTTTTTTTTTGGGAACACTGTGAGTACTCATACTTTCTCCTCATACCTCTTATTAGCATCTATAGTGCGCTACACGTGTTGAGGTAATTCCGTTAATTTCACGTTATTTATTATTTTTATGCCGTGGTACATGGCTTTGCAATCATTGTAAAAGTGGTTCCCTTTTTACTTCTTAGTGATATCTCACAAAAGACGAGGTGGTTAATAGATGACCAAATAGACTTTTTTAATAAAAATGAATGCAGC